>DASURM010000110.1:0-17482 GCA_036280035.1 Burkholderiaceae bacterium
AGCAGGTACGGGCCCTGAGGGCCCTTGGGTTCCAGGTGGCGGACAAGGACGTTGCCCGGCTGCTGGTCGAACTGCACAACAAGGGCCTCTTCGCCGGCGGCTTGATCCTGGTCGGAACCCTGGCCTTCATGGCCTGGCTCAATGAGTTCGGGGCCGCTGCGGTCAGCGTGCGAACGCAGGATGTCGACCTGGCCCGTCGACAGGCGCTCAAACTCGCGGCGCCTCAGCCACTTCTCCAGACCGTGGAAGCAACCCGTCTGAAGTTCGTTGCGGTCCCCGGCATGCCACACAGTGCACCGTCGACCTCTCTGAAGCGACGGGGTGCTCGAGGGCTGCGGGTCGACCTCCTGACGCCCGGCAAGGCGCTCGGCCAAGTCGTCCCCGTGCCCGAGCTGCATTGGCATGCCCAGACCGTGCCCGAGTACGACTACTTGCTGTCGCGGCCGCGCGAAGGGGCCGTCCTGGCCGGAGGGCATTGCATCCCGGTCAAGCTACCTTCCCCGGAGCGGTTCGTCTGGCACAAGCTCTTTTCGAGCGCCACACGTGTCAATGACGCGGCCAAGGCCCAAAAGGATCTGCTGCAGGCCGCCACCCTGGCGGCTGTGCTGGTCGACCAAGAGGGCGCTTCGTTCGAGGACTCGGCCGGCGATCTGCCCGCCGCCGTACGCGCCGCAGCGCGCACGCGGTTGGCACTGCTTCGTGAACGGCTGGCAGCGCACCCTCAGACGCTGGGCCAGTTCGAGCAGGTGCTGGCCTCCCCGAAGCGGCGCGGTCAACGCGACAACAGGCGCAGTCGATGACGAGAGGCCGCCCGGCGCAGCTCGCGCCCGGCGCGAGCCTCAACCCGTCAGCAGCAGCGGCCCCTTGGGCGTGCCGATCGCCAGCCGCATGAACGGCCGGTCGGCACGGTGCAGCTTGATGTCGGCGCCGAGGTCGGCGAGCAGCGCGCGCAGCTTGTCGGGCTCGGGGTGGCCCATTTCGAACGCCTCGAAGCTGCAGCCGGCGATCGACGTCGTCGCCGGGTGCACCGAGTCGAGCCAGTCGATGCAGTTGGGCGTCATCATGCCGAACGGGTTGTCGGCCTTGGGCACCAGCAGCCGCCAGCGCAGCATGCCGCCGTCGGGCGTCTGGCGCGAGGCGTCGAACAGGTCGGCCTCGATGCCGTGGCGGCGCATCGTGTCGCGCGCATCCTCCAGCCGGCTGCCCCTGAGCATGTAGAAGAACAGGCACGGCTGCGTCAGCAAGTCGATGCGGCGGCTCGTGTCGCCCTGCCCGCTCTGCGACGGGTCGAGCGCCAGCAGTTCGAGGTAGACCTCGCCGCCGAGCGACGCCAGCGCGTTCATCGTGCCGCGCCCGGGGTGGCGGCCACCGAGTCGCGGCCGCACGCCGCTGAGCCGCTCGAAGCGCTCGATCAGCACGTCGAGGTCGCGGCCGGCGTAGGCAAAGTGGTCGAAGCGCATCGTCTACTCGTCTTGGGGTAAGGGATCGATCGCTGCCCCGGGCAGCCGGATCTTGCGTCGACGATGGCCGGGGCCGTCGTCAAGCGGGCATGTTGCCCAGTTCGAGCTGGGCCAGCAACGCCCCACGGGCACGCCCCTCTCGGCGAAGGTGTCCAATACGTTTGTTGCGGCAAGCCGCGAGGGCTGGGATTCATCGAGATGTCGGGCGCTGCCACCACGAACACGGCCAACGCATCGCCGCCGGGAGCGGCGAAGACGTCGATCCTCGGCGATCTGGCGTCGAGCCTGGCCGCGGGCGGCGATCTGCACGAGCTGCTGCAGCGCTTTCTGGCGCCGGTGATGCGCATCGCCGGCGCGCGCGCCGGAGCCGTGCGCGTGTTGTCGGCCAGCGGCGAGCAGCTCGAGATGGTGAGCCAACTCGGCCTGCCCGATCACGTCGTGACGGCCGAGCGCTGGGTCGATCGCACCTGCGGCGCCTGCGGTGCCGCCTTCGCGCGCGACGTGGTGGTGTGCGACTCGGTGCTGTTGGAGTGTGCGCGCCACGGCAACGGCACCTACTTCGGCCACGAATGCCGGCACGTTGTCGCGGTGCCGATGAACCACGGCGGCCACGTGCTCGGCCAGTACACGCTGTTCTACGCGCAGCCGACGGTCCTCGCGCCGGACGCCGCCGCGCTGCTGAAGACGATCGGCGAGCTGCTCGGCCTGGCGTTGCACAACGCTCGCCTCGAGCGCGAGAACCTGCAGGCCACCGTGCTGGCCGAGCGCCAGGCGTTCGCCGCCGAGGTGCACGATTCGGTGGCGCAGACGCTGGCCTTCGTCAAGATGCGCATGCCGCTGCTCGAGGCGGCGGTGCGGGCGCAACAAGGCAGCGATGCGCTCAGGTACTGTGCCGACGTGCGCCAGGCGGTCAGCGGCGCGCACACCAACCTGCGCCACATCCTGACCCAGTTCCGCGCGCCGATGGACCCGCTGGGTCTCAAGCACGCGCTGCATTCCAGTATCCTGTCGTTCAACGAACTGACGCAGGTCGAGTTGTCTTACGACGACCGGGCGCCCGACCTCCGGCTGTCGGCGGCGCAGGAGTCGCAGGTGTTCCGCATCGTTCAGGAGGCCTTGGCCAACATCGCCAAACACGCCGGTGCGCAGCATGCCTGGCTGACGATCGAGCGTGCGCAGGGACGGGTCGAACTGCTGGTCGAGGACGACGGCGCCGGCATGGCCGACTCGCCGCCGGCCGAATCGCACTTCGGCATCGACATCATGCGGCAGCGCGCGCAGCGCCTGGGCGGCGACATCGAGGTCGGCCCGCGCGCCGGCGGCGGCACGCGGCTGCGCGTGCACTTCCCCGATCCGGCGGGAGCCGCGTCGTGAGCGAGCCGCTGCGCGTCGTGCTGGTCGACGACCATGCGCTGTGCCGCAGCGGGCTGAGCGACCTGCTGCACCACCGCGGCCATCTGCGCGTGGTGGCCGCACTGGGCGATCCCGATCAGGTGGCCGACGCGCTGCGGCAGCACAAGCCCGACCTGCTGGTGCTCGACCTGCGCATGCCGCAGATCGACGGCCTGTCGCTGCTGCGCCGCCTGCGCGCCGAAGGCGTCGACACGCCGGCGCTGGTGCTGACGATGAGCGACGCCGAATCCGACCTCGCCGCTGCGCTGTGCGCCGGCGTGCGCGGCTACCTGCTGAAGGACATGGAGCCCGAGGACGTGGCCGCGGCGATCGAGCGCGCGGCGCGCGGCGAGCTGACCGTGGCGCCGGCGATGACGCTCAAGCTCGCGCAGATGCTGCAGGCCGGCGCCAAGGGCAGCGACCGCAAGGGTCTGCTCGGAACGCTCACCGAGCGCGAGCGCCAGATCCTCGACCACCTGGCGCGCGGCGCCAGCAACAAGGCGATCGCGCGCACGCTCGACATCAGCCACGACACCGTCAAGCTGCACGTGCGGCACATCCTGTCGAAGCTCAACCTCAGCTCGCGCGTCGAGGCGGCGGTTTTCGCCGTCGAGGCGCGCGCCGCCGACGAGGGCCGCACCGGCCGCTGAAGGACGCGCCCTCAGGCTGCATCGAGCGGCCGCAAGGCCGAGTCAGCCGCCGAAGGCCGCCTCCAGTGCGGCCTGCGCTTCGGGCAGCGCGCTGGCGCGCAGCGCGTCGAACCAATCCAGCTCGCCGCGCAGGCGCACGACCTCGCCGACGATGATCAGGCACGGCGCGCGCAGCCCGGCCGCGCGCTCGTCGAGGTCGGCCAGCGTGGCGCTGACCACCTGCTGCTCGACCGTGGTGCCGCGCTGCACCACCGCCGCCGGCGTGTGCGCCGGCAGGCCGTGCGCGATCAACTGGCGGCAGATCTCGGCCAGCGCGGCCAGGCCCATGTAGATCACCACCGTCTGCCGCGGCCGCGCCAGCGCCGGCCAGTCGAGGTGGCAACTGCCGTCTTTCAGGTGCCCGGTGACGAACACGCAGGCCTGGGCATGGTCGCGATGCGTCAGCGGGATGCCGGCGTAGCTCGCCACCGCGCAGGCCGCGGTGATGCCGGGCACGGCCTCGAACTCGATGCGCTGCGCGGCCAGTACCTGCAGCTCTTCGCCGCCGCGGCCGAACACGAACGGGTCGCCGCCCTTCAGCCGGATCACCTCGCGGCCCTCGCGCGCCAGGCGCACCAGCAGCGCGTTGATCTCGTCCTGCGGCATCGCGTGCCGGCCGCTGTGCTTGCCGACGTAGATGCGCTCGGCACCCGGCGCGATCAGATCGAGCACGCCCTCGCCCACCAGGTGGTCGTACACCACCACGTCGGCGCGCGCCAGCAGCCGCGCCGCACGCAGCGTCAGCAGGTCGGGGTCGCCCGGACCGGCGCCAACCAGAAACACCTTGCCCGGGCGGGCCGGGCGCCGCGCGTGCAGTTCGACGATCGTGTTCATGCGTGACTCCGATGGCTCACGTTCGCAGTCAGTGTTCGCCCTTGGTGCGCAGCAGCCCGGCCAGCCGGTTGCCCTGCTTCTGCGGGCCACCGACGGGGAACAGGTCGTGCAAGTAGCGGTTGCTGCCCTCCTCGGCGCCCCACAGGCGCGTGAAGTGCTTGATCATCACGCGCACCTGCGCCTGCACGCCGTGCTCGTGGTAGTACTGCCGCAGGAACCGGATCACCTCCCAGTGCTGCGGCGTCAGCGTCAGCCGTTCCTCGCGTGCCTGCGCGCGAACGAAATCCTCCGACCAGTCGGCGAGGTTCTGCAGATAGCCCTCGCCGTCGGTGCGCACCGGGCGATCGCCGACCATCAGGATGCGTTTCAGCAGTGCAGACATCGCGTGGGGCTCCTTTCAGGCGGCGCAGGCGCGGGCCACGGCGGCCCCGGCTGCGCGTTCGCGCTCGCGGCGAACGAAGTCGACGAACCGCGGCGCCCAGTTCGTGCCGGCGGCGCTGCGCAGGTGCGCGTACGACGCGACCAGGTTGTGGATCACCACGCCGTCGTTCGCGCCGTCGATGCCGTGGCCGCGCCGCACGCGGTAGGCAAACGCGACCGCGGGGTCGAGGTTCTCCAGGCTCGAATGGTGGAACTCGTGGGCGCGCAGCAGCGCACCGCCGCCGCCCCACGGCATGGCGCCGGTCTCCTGCAGGTGCACGTAGCCGCGGCCGCGCGGCCGCTCGTGCATCACCGCATCGCCCGGGATCACGCCGACCATGCGCGCGCTGCGGCCGCGCCAGTGCAGCGAGCGTGCCAGGTACATCAGGCCGCCGCACTCGGCGTAGGTGGGCAGGCCGGCGCTGACCGCCGCGTGCACGGCACCGCGCAGCGCGGCGTTGGCCTCCAGCTCGGCCATGCAGGTTTCGGGGAAACCGCCGCCGATGAAAAGCCCGTCGATCGCCGGCAGCCGCGCATCGCGCAGCGTGTCGATCGGCACCAGCTCGGCACCCGCGGCCTCGAGCGCCGCGAGGTCGTCGGGATAGTAGAAGCCGAACGCGCGGTCGCGCGCGATGCCGATGCGCACGCGCCGCGCGCGCGCCGCAGCGACATCGTCGCGCAAGGCCGGGGCGGCCTCGCGTGCAGCGGCCACCACGTCGAGCGGCAACGCACCGGCCGAGGCGGCCAGCGCAGCCACGCGCTCGAGGTCGACCTGTGCGGCGACGACGCGGCCGATCTCGCGCACCCGCGCGTCGGCATCGGCGACCTCGGCGCACGGCATCAGGCCGAGATGGCGCTCGGTCATCGCCAGCCGCTCGTCCTCGGCCAGCGCGCCGAGCACCGGCACGTCGGTGTAGTGCTCGATCACCGCGCGCAGCTTGGCTTCGTGGCGCGAGCCGCCGAGCCGGTTGAGGATCACGCCGCCGATGCGGATGTCGCGCTCGAAGGCCTGGTAGCCGAGGATCAGCGGCGCGATGCCGCGCGTCATGCCGCGCGCGTCGATCACCAGCACCACCGGCAGGCCAAGCCGGCGCGCCAGCGCCGCGTTGCTGTTGCTGCCGTCGAGCGCCAGGCCGTCATAGAGGCCCTTGTTGCCCTCGACCAGCGCGAGCTGCGCGCCGGGTAGTGCCTGCACGAAGGCGCGCGCCAGCGCGGCGTCGTCCATCAGGTACTGGTCGAGGTTGATGCAGGGCCGCCCCGCCGCGCGCGCCAGCCACATCGGATCGATGTAGTCGGGCCCCTTCTTGAACGGCTGCACGCGCAGGCCGCGCGCCACCAGCGCCGCAGCCAGCCCGAGCGCGACGGTGGTCTTGCCCGAAGACTTGTGCGCGGCCGAGACGAGCAGGCGGTCCATTGGCCTTCAGGCTCCGCTGGCCGCGGCCGGCACGTCGTCGCGCGGCATGAAGTCGAGCACGTGCACGCCCACCGTGGTCAGCAGGAATGTGGCGCCCACGCCGCCCAGGCCAAGCAGCAATTCGGGCCACGACGGCACATAGTGCGCGATCGCGCCGTCGCCGAACGAGCTGCTCGATGTGTAGCCCGGAAAGATGTCGAGCGGGAACGCCTGCGCGCCGACGATGAAGACGTACAGCCAGGCGAAGGCGCCGGCGATCACCAGGCCCGAGGCGGCGAGCGCGCCGCGCTCGCCGGCCAGCCGCGGGTGGAACACCAGCAGCAGCGGCAGCAGCGAACCGGCGACCACGTAGCCGCCCCAGAACAGCAGCGTCAGCACGCCGCCGTCGCGCAGCAGGAAGGTCTCGAAATCGGCCTGGCGCGCGAAGTACAGGTTGGTCAGGTGCTGCGCGGCCACCAGGTACAGCGACGCGACGACGAACACGCCGAGCAGGCGCGCCATGCGGCGCAGCAGCGCCGCGTCGAGCCGCCGGCCGGCCCAGCGCGCCATCGCCGACTGCACGATCAGGAACACCGCCATGCCCCAGGCGAACGACAGCACGATGAACAGCGGCGCCAGCAGCGCCGATTGGTAGGCCTGACGCGCCACCAGGAAACCGAAGATCAGGCCGGTGCCGCTGGTCAGCACGAAGCGCCACACCAGCACCGCCAGGCCCGCGGGCTTGACGTAGAGGCCCAGACGCCGCTCGAACAGCGTCCACAGGTACACCGCGACGACTGCGGCGAGGCCGGTGTAGAGCAGCACGTTCCACGCGAACACCGACGACAGGTTGTAGTGCGTCGCCGCGACGACGAGGCGATCGGGCCGGCCGAGGTCGAGCACCAGCACCATCAGGCCGCCAGCGAGCATGGCCAGGCACAGCAGCCCCGACAGCGGCGCGCGCGCCTTGTACTCGGGCCGGCCGAACACCGAGCCGATCGAGCCGACGTTGAGCACGCCCGACGCGGCGACGATCATGAAGATCGCGAACACGTGCGGCAGGCCCCACACCACCTGGTTGTTCATGCCGGTGACGATGTGGCCGCGGTCTTCCATCACGTGCGCCGCGGCGAGGCCGATTACCGTGACGACGACGCCCAGTGCGACGAGCAGCCAGAAAGCGCGGGTGTCGTTGCCGCCCACGTCAGAGCCCTTGATAACGCACGCCCGGGTCGAGCCGCAGGTCGGCGCGCAGCGCCACGGTGCCGGCCTCGCGCACGCGCTGCGCGATCTCGCTGCCGGCGTCGTTCAGGTCGCCGAACACGATGGCGCGGTGGCCGGCTTCGGTGCAGGCCTCGGCGCAGGCGGTCATGAACTGGCCGCGGTCGATGCGGTGCACGCACAGCGTGCAGCTCTCGACGCAGCCCTTGCCGCGCGGCACCTCGGGCTTCTGGTCGACCACCGGCTCGTGCACGAACGAGCGCGCCTTGTACGGGCACGCCATCATGCAGTAGCGGCAGCCGATGCAACTGTGGCGGTCGACCAGCACGATGCCGTCGGCGCGCTTGAACGACGCCCCGGTGGGGCAGACGTCGACGCACGGCGGCTGCGCGCAGTGCTGGCACATCACCGGCGCCGACGCCTTGCGGCCGGTGGAGATCTGCTGCAGCCCCACCTTGCGGATCCACTGCGCCGAAGTCGGCGTGGCCGTGCTCGGCAGGCCGTTCTCGCGCACGCAGGCGTCGACGCAGGCGGTGCAGCCGTCGGCGCACTTGGTGGTGTCGACCAGCAGGCCCCAGCGCTTGCGCCCCTCGGCGCCGGCGCTCGGTGCGGCGGCGTGCGCGACCTCGACCAGTTGCACGCCGGGCGCCAGCAGCGCGCCGGCCATGCCGGCCGCGGCCACGCCGAGCAGCGTGCGCCGCGCGGGCGAGGTTTGCTTCCCGGTGTCGTTCACTTCGTCGCCCGCAGGGCCACGGCGCTCGGTTTGCTGCTGTGGCATTCGAAGCAGTCGATGCTGACTGCGGCATAGCTGTGGCAGCTGACGCAGAAGTCGGTGGGGGCCTGCGCGACGCTGTGGGTCTTGGCGCTCGCATGGCAGTCGATGCAGCCGGCGAGACTGAACTTCGCGCCGCGGATGCCGCCGTGCACCGTGTCGTCGCGCTGGTGCTTCAGCATGTCCATGTGGTTGCGCCGCATCAACACCGGATCGGCCACGCACTGCTCGCCCTTGATGGCGCGCTCGATCACCGGCCTGGGCGTGCGCTCCTCGCCCGCCTGCGCAGGCCCCAGCACGAAGAGAGCGAGCAGCGCGGTCAGGCCTCGCAGCACCTGCGAACCAAGCCGAGCGGACGCCGCGGATCCGGCTTTGCCGGTCCGCTGGCGGCGCCCCCTTGAGGGGGAGGCGGCCGCCAGGCCGCATCGGGGGTGGGTCATTCTCCGAGGCCCATCTGGATGTAGCCGGTGGGGCACACGTCCTTGCAGATGTGGCAGCCGATGCACTTGGCGTAGTCGGTGTCGACGTAGCGGCCCATCGTCGATTTCGCCTTCGGCACCTTGAACACCGCCGTCTGCGGGCAGAAGACGACGCAGTTGTCGCACTCGAAGCACAGGCCGCAGCTCATGCAGCGCTTGGCCTCGGCCTGCGCCTGCGCCTCGAGCAGCGGCAGCATGCGCTCCTCGAAGTTGTTCAGCGCCTGCTCGGCGGTCAGCGTGACGACCTTGCGCTTGTTGCGTGGCGTGTAGCCGAAGTGCCCGAGGAACAGCTCGCTGTGCGCGATCACGTAGCGGTCGGAGCGGTTGTCGAAGTTGTGCACCGCCCCCGTGTTGGTGTCGGTGCCGAGCAGCGGCTCGTGGATCGCGGTGATCGGCAGCCCCTTCTCGGCCATCTTGCGCATCAGGTCGAAGCTGTGCACGTCGACCTTCGGCCGCTTGCCCTGCGGCTCGCCGCGCAGCAGGCGGTCGATGCCGTCGGCGGCGATCGCGCCGTGGCCGATCGCGGTGGTCAGCAGGTGTGGGCGAAGCACATCGCCACCGCAGAACACGCCCGGCTGGCCCTGCACCTGGTAGTTCTTGTCGGCCGCAACCGCGCCCTTGCCGTTGTTGAGCACCTCCAGCCCGGTGAAGTCGACCGCCTGGCCGATCGCCGAGACGATCAGGTCGGCCTCGATGTCGCACTCGGTGCCGGCGACGTTCTTGATCTCGAGCCGACCGCCGACGATCCTGGCTTCGCACTGAATCACGCGCAGCGCGGTGGCGCGGCCCGAGGCATCGCACACCACCGCCACCGGCGCCATGCCGCCGCGGATCGCGATGCCTTCGGCCAGCGCGTGCTCGACCTCGTGCCGGCTGGCCTGCATCTTGTCGATCGCGAACACCGAGGTCAGCGTCACGTCGGCGCCCTGGCGGCGCGACAGCAGCGCGGCGTCGTGCGCGGCAAAGCCGGCGCCGCCCGAGATCGCGACCTCGGGTCGGTCGCTCTCGTGCACCTGGTCGATGTGACCGAGCCGGCGCGCCACGGTGGCCACGTCGATCGAGGTGTCGCCGCCGCCGACCACGACCACGCGGCGGCCCACGTGCTGCATGCGGCCGTCGTTGAACGCCTTCAGGAAGGCGGTGGCGGTGACGACGTTGGGTGCCTGCCCGCCTGGCACCGGCAGCGGCCTGCCGCTCTGCGCCCCGACGCCCAGGAACACCGCGTCGAACTCGGCGCGCAGCGCCTCGAGCGTGACATCGGTGCCGATGCGCGTGTTCATCCGCTTGGTCACACCGAGGTCGAGGATGCGGCCGATCTCGGCGTCGAGCACCGTGCGCGGCGTGCGGAAGCCCGGGATGCCGTAGCGCATCATGCCGCCCAACTCGGCGCGCTCGTCGAAGATCGTGACGTCGTGGCCCTTGCGCGCGAGCTGGTACGCGGCCGACAGGCCGGCAGGCCCGCCGCCGATCACCGCCACCTTCTTGCCGCTGCGCTGCGCGGGCTTGGGGAACGCGAGCTTGTGCTCGATCGCCCACTCGCCGAGGAAGTGCTCTACCGAGTTGATGCCGACGAAGTCTTCCACCTGGTTGCGGTTGCAGCCCGATTCGCACGGTGCCGGGCACACGCGGCCCATCACCGAGGGCAGCGGGTTGGCTTCGGTCAGGCGGCGCCAGGCGTACTCCTGCCACGGCATGCCGGCGGGCGGCTTCTCGATGCCGCGCGCGATGTTCAGGTAGCCGCGGATGTCTTCGCCCGACGGGCACGAGGCCTGGCACGGCGGCGCGCTCTGGATGTAGGTCGGGCACTTGTGCGAATGGTCGGCGTCGAAGATCTCCTGCTGCCACGGCAACGGGGCTTCGTCGTCGTCCTTGAAGCGGCGAAAGGTCAGCTTGGTCTGGGTGGTCGGCGGCACGGACGACATGCGGATCTCCTCGTGTTCGGTTCTAGGGTCTGTCCCTAGTGCGGCTCGCCGAGACGGATCGCCGCGCTGACCAGTTGGTGCACGCCGCCGACCATGCTCATGTCGAAGCCGTAGTACGGCAGCACCTTGCTGAACTGCGCCTTGCAGATCGCGCAGATCGTGGCCATGAAGTTGACGCCATGAGCGTCCACCACCTGCTTGAGCGCTTCCATGCGCGGCAGCGCGCCCTTGACGCGCACCTCCATCAGGTCGTCGGTCAGCAGGCCACCACCACCGCCGCAGCAGAAGGTGGCCTCGTGCGTGGTGCCGGGCGCCATGTCGTGGAAACGGTTGGCCACCGCGCGCACGATCGCGCGCGGGATGACGAACTGTCCGCCCGGCATGTCGCCCATGCGCGAGGCGCGCGCCACGTTGCACGAGTCGTGGAAGGTGACGATGCGGTGATCGTTCTTCTCCTTGTCGAACTTCAGCGCGCCGTGCTCGATCAGATCCCAGGTCAGCTCGCAGATGTGCATCGGCTGCCTGAACCGCGAATCGAGCTGGCTCTGCAGCGCGACGGCGAACGGGTCGTGCCCGCCCGCGCCGATGCCCACCAGCGTGTTCCAGAAGCTGTAGGCCACGCGCCAGGCGTGGCCGCATTCGCCGACCACGATGCGCTTGACGCCGAGTTCCAGCGCCGCCTCGCGCACGCGCAGCGCGATCGTGCGCATCTGCTCGTAGTTGCCGATGAAGAGGCCGAAGTTGCCCGCCTCGCTGGCCTTGGAGCTGAGGGTCCAGCTGATGCCGGCGGCGTGGAACACCTTGGCATAGCCGATCAGGCTCTCGACGTGCGGCTCGGAGAAGAAGTCGGCGCTCGGCGTGATCAGCAGCACCTCGGCACCGGCCACGTCGAGCGGGAAGCGCACGTCGACGCCGGTTTCGTCCTTGGTGTCCTCCTCGAGCCCGGCGAGCGTGTCGGCCAGTGCCGGCTCGGGAATGCCGAGGTTGTTGCCGATGCGGTGCACCTTGCCGATGATCTCGTTGGCGTACTTCTGCCCCAGGCCCACCGAGTCCATGATCTCGCGCGCGGCCATCGTGACCTCGGCGGTGTCGATGCCGTAGGGGCAGAACACGCTGCAGCGGCGGCACTCGCTGCATTGGTTGAAGTAGCTCCACCATTGGTCGAGCACGTCCTTCGTCAGGTCGGTCGCGCCCACCAGCTTCGGGAAATGCTTGCCGGCGAAGGTGAAGTAGCGGCGGTACACGCCGCGCATCAGATCCTGGCGCGCCACCGGCATGTTCTTCGGGTCGCCGGTGCCGAGAAAGTAGTGGCACTTGTCGGAGCAGGCGCCGCAGTGCACGCAGGCGTCCATGTAGACGCGCAGGCTGCGGTACTGGTCGAGCAGCTCGCCCATCTTGCCGATCGCCCGCTGCTGCCAGCCCTCGACCAGCTCGCCGGGGAAACCGATGGTCTTCTGGATCGCCGGCGACGCCACGAACGGCTTGCTGTGCGCCATCGCGCCCTCGGCGACCAGCGGGATCACCGGGTAGGGATTGAGCTTCGGGGTGGCGAACGCCGCGGTGGCCACTGTGGATTCCTCAGCGCTTGGGGTCGAGCGCGCCGGCCCACGCGGCCAGGTGCCGCGCCTCGCGCGGCGTGTCGGCCTGGTTGCGCGTGGGGCTGAAGAACAGCCCCGGCGCGTGCATCAGCTTGCTGATCGGGAACACCAGCATCAGCAGCGCCACCAGGCTCAGGTGCACGAGCAGCAGCGGGTCGGCCGGCAGCGGCTGCAGGTCGAAGCGCAGCAGGCCGAGCATGAAGGCCTTGAGCGCGACGATGTCGGTGTGCGCGACGAAGCGCATCGCCAGCCCCGAGCCAGCGATGGCCAGCAGCAGCACCAGGTGCAGGTGGTCCGACGGCGTCGAGACGTAGCGCACGCGGTCGACCAGCCAGCGCCGCGCCCACAGCCCCGCCAGCCCCAGCACCATCACGAACCCGGCGTAGGTGCCGAACGCCTGCACCCAGACCACCGGCGCCCACACCGGCTGCTGGAAGTAGCGCACGTGGCGCAGCAGCACCAGCAGCAGCGCGGCATGGAACAACCAGCCGAACGCCCAGGTCCACTTGCTCGACTTGAACAAGCTCTCGAAGAACACTACCTCGCGCGTCATGCGCAGCACCACGCCGGTGGACGTGGTCGGCGCAGGCGTGGTGGGGATCTTCAGCGGCGCCGGGGTGCGCGCGTAGCCGCGGATCTTGACCGCGAGGCCGACGACGAGCACCGCCGCAGCGACATAGAACAGCGCTGCGTAGACGATCGTCAGCGCGCTCACGCCGAGCCCCTTGCAGCGACGATCGAGCCGTTCGTCAGACGCAGCCGGTGGGCTTGGGCAAGCCTGCGATCTTGCACGCCTGCTTGGCCGGACCGTAGGGGAACAGCTCGTACAGGTACTTGCTGTTGCCCTTGTCGGGGCCGAGCTGCTTGCCGATCGCCTTGGTCAGCACGCGCACCGCGGGCGCGATCTGGTACTCGTTGTAGTAGTCGCGCAGGAAGTTGACGACCTCCCAGTGGTTGGTCGACATCTCGACGTTCTCGCTCTTGGCGATCTCCAGAGCGATGTCTTCGCTCCAGTCGGCCAGGTTGACGAGGTAGCCTTCCTCGTCGGTCTCGTAGGTGGTGCCGCTGACTTCGATGCCCATGGGTGGGTCCTCCTTCGGATAAGAATGCGTCGGCTGGCCGCTACTAGAGCCACGACTGGTTGTTGGGATGCTCGGCGACCAGATCGACGAAGCCATCGTAGTCGACCGGCACGACGCCCTCGACCAGCCGCCCCGCCATGCCGCGCGCCTCGACGTCGGGCTGCAGCGCATAGACCTTCAGCGTCTGCAGCGCCTGCGCGAGCTGCGCCGACTCGGCGCCGCCTCGCGTGGCGGCGTAGATGGCGTCTTCGATCAGCAGCAGCGCATGTCCGGGCTGCGCCAGCCGCAGGCAACTGCGCAGCGCGCTGGCCTGGGTGTGCGACTTGTTGACGATGTGCAGCATGTGCGCCCCTAGAACGACAGCACCACGTCTTGCTCTGCCATCAGCGCCGCCATCTCCTGGCTCGACAGCACCTCGACCGGCACCAGCAGATCGGCCTCGGCGAGGCCACGCGCCTGCAGCGACTCGCGCTCGACGTAGAGCTTCTCGACGTCGTAGCCCTCGAGCGCGCGATAGGTCGGCGAGAAGTTCTTGATGCCGATGGCCTTGCTGTTCTGGCCCTTGACCAGCTCGTAGACGCCGTCGTCGATGAACACCAGGCTCACGTCCTGGTCGAAAGTGGCGGCGATCAGCACCACCTCGAGGCTCTCGAGCGCGTAGATCGTGCCGTACGGCGCCTTGCGGTTGACGAACATGAATTTCTTCAAGGTCAGTCCCCGAAGGTCACCAAGCGATCGGCCTTGATGCCGCTATCGACCAGTTGCCCGAGGCCGGCGATGCGGAATCCCGGCGCCAGCACATCGTCTTTGATGCCGCGGCGCAGCGCGGCGGCGACGCACACCACCAGATCGACCCCGTGCTCGGCGTTCAGCGCCGACCAGCGGTTGACGATGTGGCGGTCGTCCTGCGGCGGCTCGGTGTAGCGGCTCGCGTTGTAGACGCCGTCGTGATAGAAGAACACGCGCTGCACCTGGTGGCCACGCCGGATCGCCGCGGCAGCGAACTGATACGCGCTGTCGCTGGCCTGGTGCGTGTAGGGGCCTTCGCTGACGAGCAAGCCGAACTTCATCTCGGGGGGTTCAAGTCAGAAGCGGATGTGCGCCGACGCGTTGAGGCTGGCCCGCGAGCCGCGCCAGTCGTCGATCAGGTACTTGGTGAACGGCAGGTCGCACTTCTCGAAGAAGCGCGGCCAGCCGATGCGCTCGACCCAGTCGGACAGGCGCTCCCACGGGCGCGCATCGGCCTTGTAGGTGTAGAGGATCTTCTTGACGATCGCCGACACCTCGGGCCAGCGCGGCGGGTTGTTGGGCAGGCCCGCGGCCACCATCTTCATGAAGGTGGGCTTGCCGCGCGCGTTGGAATTCTTCCCACCCACCCAGATCGCGAACTTGGAGTGCTCGGGGTCGTTGATCTGCATCGGCGGGCACGGCGGGTAGCAGGCGCCGCAGCAGATGCACTTCTTCTCGTCGACCTCGAGGCTGGGCTTGCCGTTGACCAGCGCGGGGCGGATCGCCGCCACCGGGCAGCGCGCCACCACCGCCGGGCGCTCGCAGACGTTGGCCACCAGATCGTGGTTGATCTTCGGCGGCTTGGTGTGCTGCATCACGATCGCGAGGTCGGCCTGGCCGCCGCAGTTGATCTCGCAGCACGAGGTCGACAGGTGCACGCGGTTGGGCATCTCCTCCTTGATGAACTCGGTGTACAGCTCGTCCATCAGCGCCTTGACGGCGCCCGAGGCGTCGGTGCCCGGGATGTCGCAGTGCAGCCAGCCCTGCGTGTGCGCGATCATCGACACCGAGTTGCCGGTGCCGCCCACCGGATAGCCGCTGCTGGTGAGCGCTTCGATCAGCGGCGCGACCTTGTTCGGGTCGGCCACCATGAACTCGATGTTCGAGCGGATCGTGAAGCGCACGTGGCCGTCGGCATAGGTGTCGGCGATGTCGCACAGCTTGCGGATGGTGTAGACGTCCATCTGCCGCTGCGTTCCGGCGCGCACCGTCCACACCTCGTCGCCGCTGTGCGACACGTGGTGCAGCACGCCCGGGCGCGGGCGGTCGTGGTAGCGCCAGTTGCCGTAGTTCTTCAGCAACGTGGGGTGCATGAACGGCTTGGGGTCGGGGCAGCCGCTCTCGATCGGGGTGCGATGGGCCATCGTCTCGCTCCGTGTTGGGTCAGGCTTCCGCCTTCTTGGCGGCAATGCGTGCGACTTCTTCGTCCCAGCCGTCGGTACGCACGTAGGGGTTGGTGCGCGGCGTGGCGACCATGTTGGGGTCGACGTCGACGCCGATGCCCTCGAGGAAGTTGACCAGCCCGATGCGCTCGATCATCTCGCCGGTGCGTTCGTGTTCGAGCGCGTTCTCGGCGAAGAAGTCGATCACCTTCTGGCCCAGCTCGACCAGCGCGGCGTAGTCTTCGTCGGTCTTCAACGGCACGAACGGCATCACCACCGTGCCCATCAGGTCGCCGATCTTCAGCGTGCGCTTGCCGCCGATCAGGACGGTGGCGCCGGTGTCGGTGCCGTGCGCGAGCGCGCCGGTCATCACGTTGATGCAGTGCATGCAGCGCACGCAGTTGCCGTTGTCGATCTCGAGTGCCTGGGTGTCGTTGACCTTGACGCTGGAGATCTTGTCGCCCTGCGCAACGTCGCGCACCTCCTTGAGCATGATGGCCTTGGTCGGGCAGCGCGCGACCACGTCGTTGACCAGCTCGTTCATGCCGTGCTTGGCGAACCACTTGCGCGCCAGCGTCTCGTCGGTGCGGATGTTGTCGCGCCAGGTGCCGATCACCGCCATGTCGGAGCGCTGGATCGAGTTCATGCAGTCGTTCGGGCAGCCGCTGAACTTGAACTTGAATTTGTACGGCAGCGCCGGGCGGTGGATGTCGCCGACGAAGGTGTTGATCACCTGCCGGTGGGCGCGCTGCTCGTCGTAGCAGCTCTGTTCGCAGCGCGCGGCGCCGACGCAGCTCATCGAAGTGCGCACCGCGGGGCCCGCGCCGCCGAGGTCGAACCCCAGCTCGTTGAGCTCGTCGAAGGCGTCCTGCACCTTGTCGCTCTTGGCGCCCTGGAACATGATGTCGCCGCTCTGGCCATGGAAGGCGATGAGGCCCGAACCGTGCTTCTCCCAGATGTCGCACATCTTGCGCAGCACCTTGGTGTCGTAGTGCATGCCCGCCGGCGGCTGCACGCGCAGCGTGTGGAACTCGGCGGCGTCGGGGAACACGGGCTTGTCGTCCTCGCCCTTCAGCTCGGTGAAGCGCGGGATCACGCCGCCGCCGTAGCCGAACACACCGACCGTGCCGCCCTTCCAGTAGCCCTTGCGCGTGCGGTACGAGGTCTCGAGCTGCCCCAGCAGGTCGACCATGTAGTCTTTGTCGTCGGCCAGGCGCTTCAGCCCGGTGACGAAGCTCGGCCAGGGGCCGCTCTCGAGCTGGTCGAGGATCGGCGTGGGGTGCGGTTTCTTGGCCATGGGCTGCTGTCTCCTGTCGTCGCCGCCTGGCGGCCATCGGCTCGCCAGTGCCTTCGGAAGCGTCGGCCAAGCGGCCGGCGCGCGTATCCCGCGTTGGCCGCCACGATAGAGCGCTTGCGCAGTCGCGGTATACCCCTGAAGGGTTATCAGCGGCTTACCCGTACCGGGTATGGACGCTGCCGGGATGCCCGCGCTCAATGCGGCTTTCGCACCGCCTGGGCATGACGCGCATCATTCCGATCGCGCAGCTGCACGCGCCGCTCGGCGGCCAGCGCATCGAGCTGCAGCAGGTCGACCACGAGGCCGGCGGCATGAGCCTGCTGCGCACGCGCATCCGCGAAGGCCGCCGCTTCACCGTGTTCGACATCGACCCCGACACCGCGCTCGAATGGGGCCAGGCGCTGCAGCGATGGGCCGAAGCGCAGAAGGGCGGATAGGGTGAATCGCGTGTCGACGAGCGACGCCAATTGCGCCGCACCGCGCAATGTTTCGACAAGGTGGTTCGCGCAGGCGCTGACCGAGCGAGGCCCGAGGGCGGTACCCCGCCCGGGCTCAAAATGTGCCGCCCCGCGCTGCGCGCGGGGTTCGCTGCGATGCTCGCCCGACGAGGGCGTCTGCGGTACCGCCGTCCGCGGCGCTGAACGCGCCGCGAACTTCACGGCGTCCTCGCCGGTCCATCGCCTACGGCGCCGGACTTCCCCTTGCGTCGCTGCGCTTCTCGCCGCCCTATAAATCGCCCGCCCCGAATGCCG
>DASURM010000111.1:0-3089 GCA_036280035.1 Burkholderiaceae bacterium
GTCGGCAGCCGCCAGCGCGGCCTCGGCGCTGGCGCACCAGACGGGCTCGAAGCCCTCGGTGCGCAACGCGTATTGCAACGTATCGGCGATGCCGGGTTCGTCCTCGACGATCAGGATCAGCGGTTTGGACATCGGCGGCGATGATAGGACGCCGTCGATAATCGCAAGCATGAGGCCCCTACGCTTACTGCCTTGGCTTCGGCCGGCGCCACGCGCCTTCACATCGCTGTGCGATGTGAGCCTGCGCCGCAACCTTCGGTTGTCGCTGCCCCCCGCGAGGACGCGCAGCACCCTTCGGGCGGCCGGGCGGGTGCTGCGATGAACGCGCTGGCCAATGACGTCTTCCTGCGCGCCTGCCTGCGCCAGGCCACCGAGTACACGCCGGTGTGGCTGATGCGGCAGGCAGGGCGCTACCTCGCCGAGTACCGCGCGACGCGCGAGCGCGCCGGCAGCTTCATGGCGCTGGCCACCAACCCGGCGTTCGCCACCGAGGTCACGCTGCAGCCGCTCGATCGCTTTGCGCTCGACGCCGCGATCCTGTTCTCCGACATCCTCACCGTGCCCGATGCGATGGGGCTGGGCCTGACGTTCGAGGCCGGCGAAGGGCCGCTGTTCGAGCGTCCGCTGCGCGACGAGGCGGCGATCGTGTCGCTGCAGGTGCCCGACCTGGCGCGACTGCGCTACGTGTTCGATGCGGTGTCGTCGATCCGCCTCGCGTTGGCCGGGCGCGTGCCGCTGATCGGCTTTGCCGGCAGCCCGTGGACGCTGGCGTGCTACATGGTCGAGGGTGCAGGCTCGGACGACTACCGCCATGTGAAGGCGTTGATGTACGCGCGGCCCGATTTGCTGCATCGCGTGCTGGCGGTCAATTCGCAGACGGTCGCGGCTTACCTCAACGCCCAGATCGAGGCCGGGGCACAGGCGGTGATGGTGTTCGACTCGTGGGGCGGCGTGCTGGCGCACGATCGCTTCGTGCCGTTCAGCCTCGAATACACGCGGCAGGTGCTTTCTCGGTTGCACCGCGAGCGCGACGGGCGGGTGGTGCCGCGCATCGTCTTCACCAAGGGCGGCGGGCCGTGGCTGGAGGCGATTGCGGCCTGCGGTGCCGACGTCGTGGGGCTCGACTGGACCGAGCCGCTGTCGCGGGCGCGGCAACGCGTCGACGATGCCGTGGCGCTGCAGGGCAACCTCGACCCGGCGGTGCTGTTCGCGCCGCCGGCGGTCGTGATCGCGCAGGCGAAGGCCGTACTCGACGACTTCGGCCACCCGCTGCGCAGCGACGGCCGTCGTGGCGGCCACGTGTTCAACCTCGGGCACGGCATCAACCAGCACACGCCGCCGGAGCATGTGCACGCGTTGGTCGAGGCCGTGCATGCGTACTCGCAACAGCGGGCCGATGGAGGGCCGTCGCGATGACCGAGTTGACCCGAAAACCGATTCGAAGGCGGTGATCTCGGCCGGCCCCTGGCAAAGGGCGCCAGCAGGGGTCGCTAGGAGGCCGTAAGTGAGCGCTCAGAACTTGACTTATCCCCAAAAACCCGGTGGATGCTGGCACCTCGCCGGTGGCCGACCGAGGCCGGCCCGAGGCGACGGGAGATGGTGGTAAGTCATTGATTTATAAGACCAAAGATCCCACCCGGCAGCGCCCGCCGGGCGCGCGTCGGCCGTGCAGGATCAACGGCTTAGCGCGCCACGCGGCAGGTTGCCCACAAAGTTTTCCACAGCTTGTGTTGAGATCGACAAACCTTCGAATAATCAGCAACTTAGCGGTGGTCGTTGAGGAACAGCTTTGCGGTCCGGGGGCGGCTCCCGGCGCGCCCGCATGAGTCAGATGGGCACCGTGCAGGTGGTGGTCGACGCGCCGCGCCATGCCGGGTTGGCGGCACTCGACTACCGCTGCGAACGTCCGACCGAACCGGGCACGCTGGTGCGCGTGCCGTTGGGCCGGCGCGAGGTGGCGGCCATCGTGTGGCGAACAGCTCAGCGCTCGGACCCGCCGAGCCAGTTGCGCGCGGTCGCGCAGCACCTCGATGCAGTGGCGCCGCTGCCGCCGCAGTGGATGGCGCTGGTCGAATTCGCGGCCAGCTACTACCAGCGATCGGTCGGCGAGGTGGCGCTCGCCGCGCTGCCGTCGGAACTGCGTCGCCTCAGCGCGGCGCAACTGGCAGCGCGGCTGCGACGCTCGCAGCGCGCGTCGGCGCCGCCGGTGGCGCAGCCGACCGAGGTCGCTGCTCTCACTGCGCAGCAATCGGCCGCGCTGGCAGCCATCGACACCGCGGCGCAGCGCCCGCGCTCGCCGCTGCTGCTGCACGGCGTCACCGGCAGCGGCAAGACCGAGGTGTATCTGCGCGCCAGCGAGCACGCGCTGGCGCATGGCCGCCAGGTGTTGCTGCTGGTGCCCGAGATCAACCTGACACCGCAGCTGCTGGCGCGCGTGGTCGAGCGCTTTCCGTCGCGCTGCGTGGTGGCGATGCACAGTGCGCTGACGCCGGCGCAGCGCCTGCAAGCCTGGTTGCGCGCCCATGCAGGCAGCGCCGACATCGTGCTCGGCACGCGGCTGGCGGTGTTCGCGTCGCTGCCGCGGCTCGGCCTGGTGGTGGTCGACGAGGAACACGACGCGTCGTACAAGCAGCAGGAAGGCGCGCGCTACTCGGCGCGCGACCTCGCGGTCTACCGCGGTCATCTCGAGCGCGTGCCGGTCGTGCTCGGCTCGGCCACGCCATCGCTCGAGACCTGGCAGCATGCACTCTCGGGCCGCTACCAGCGCCTGCCGCTCGACGAGCGCATCGGCGGCGCCGTGCTGCCACGCGTGCGGCTGTTCGACATGGGCACGCTGCCGCGCGCGACCGGCCAGGCGCCGCCGGCGCTGGCGCCGGTCGTGCTCGACGCACTGCGCGAGCGCACCGGGCGCGGCGAACAGTGTCTGGTGTTCCTCAACCGGCGCGGCTATGCGCCGGTGCTGCACTGCGCCGACTGCGGCTGGAAGAGCGAATGCCCGCACTGCAGCGCCTGGCGCGTGTTCCACAAGTTCGACCGCACGCTGCGCTGTCACCACTGCGGTGCGAGCGAACGCGTGCCGCGCGCCTGCC
>DASURM010000112.1:0-6190 GCA_036280035.1 Burkholderiaceae bacterium
TGTCCTTGCCCGGTTGCACCACGCCGCCGACGGTGTTGGCGAGCAGACGCTGCACCCGGCCGCGCACCGGGCTCTTGATCTGCGACTTGTTCACCTTGTCGGCCAGCGCCACGGCGCCTTCGTTGAGCGCGTTGAGCTTGCCCATGGCCTCGGCCAGGTCGCGCCGCGCCTCGTTGCGGAACGCGAGCTCGGCCTCCTGGGCCTTGCGCTGCGACTCGGAGATCGCCGCCGCAGCGCGTGCGATCTGGGCCGTGGCCTGCTCGGCCTCGCCGCGGTAGCGCACCACATCGCGCTCCAGCCGCAGCACGTCGACCTGCGACACCGCCCCGGTGGCCAGCAGCGGCCGCGTCTGCGCCAGCTCCTGCTGCGTCAGCTCGAGCGCACGCTGTGCCGTGGCGCGCTTGGACTGCGTTTCGCTGAGCTCCTGCTGCTTCTGCGCGAGCTGCTGGTGGTTGACCGCCAGCGTCGTCGCCAGCTCACTGGTGCGCGACTCGTAGAGCCGGCGCTCGTCGAGAGCGACCCTGCGCTCCTCGTCATCGCCGGCTTTCGGCGCGATGAACGGCGTGCCCTCGGCCAGCGCGCGCAGGCGCGCGGCGCGGGCGCGCAGCGCGAAGCCCTGCGCCGCGCTCTCGCGCACGCCGGCGCCGGCGCGCGTCTCGTCGACGCGCAGCAGCAACTGCCCGGCCTCGACGAGCTGGCCTTCGCGCACCAGAATCTCGGCGACCACGCCGCCGTCGAGCGACTGCACGACCTGCAGCTGACGCGACGGGATCACGCGCGCGTCGCCGCGCGTCACTTCATCGATCGGCGCCAGTGCGGCCCACACCAGCAGCATGGCGACCGCCAGCACCGCGGCGCGCACGATCTTCTGCGCGCCGCGCGTGCGCTGGCGCGAAATCAGCGCATCGGCCTCGCGCTCGAAGCTCTTGATGCCGGCCGTGGTGGCGTCGGCGTCGCTGATCGTCGGCCCGAGCAGCCTGCTGGTCAGCGGCTCGACCGCGCCGCGCACGCGCTGCAGTGCGCCGGTCGAGCCACCGCCGGCCGCAGGCGCGGCCAGGGCAACGGGGTCGTCGCGCGCGTTCATGCGGCTTTCGCGATGCGACCGGTCTGCAACGCTTCCATGATGCGGTCGCGCGGGCCGTCGGCCACCACCTTGCCGCCGTCGATCACGATCACGCGCGACACCAGCGAGAGCAGCGAGGTGCGGTGCGTCACCAGCACCACCGTCTTCAATTGCGCCCACGCTGCGATGCGCTGCGTGATCTGCGCCTCGGTCGAGAAGTCCATCGCCGAGGTGGGTTCGTCGAGCAGCAGCACCGGGGCGTTGTGCAGCAGCGCGCGCGCCAACCCCACGCACTGCCGCTGGCCGCCCGACAGCGACTCGCCGCGCTCGCCCACCGGCATGTCGAAGCCGCGCGGGTGGCGGTTGATGAACTCCGACAACCCGGCCGTCTCGGCTGCGGCGAGCACGGCCGAATCGTCGGCATACGGCAGGCCGAGGGTGATGTTCTCGCGTAGCGAACCGTAGAACAGCAGCACGTCCTGCGACACGCAACCGACGCCGCGGCGCACGTCGGCCGGGTCGAGCTGGCGCAGGTCGACGCCGTCGAGCAGCACCGCGCCCTCGGTGGGCTCGTACAGCCCCATCATCAGGCGCTGGATCGTCGACTTGCCCGAGCCGACGCGGCCGATCAGCGCCACGCGCTCGCCCGGCGCGATGCGAAAGCTCGCGCCGTCGAGCGCCAGGTCGTCGCGACCGGGGTAGCGGAAGCGCACGTTGCGCAGCTCGATCTCGCCCTTGGAGTCGCGCCGCTGCACGAACGGCTGGCCGCCCTCGTCGGGGCCGGGCCGCTCCACCGGCTTGGCCATCAAGCGGTCGAGCGTCTCGAGCGCGGTGCGCGCGCCCTGGTACTGCATCAGCAGGCCAACGATCTGCCCGGCCGGCGCCAGCGCGCGGCCGCTCAGCATGCTGGCGGCGATCAGCCCGCCCATCGTCAGACTGCGCTCGCCGATCAGGTACACCCCGATCAGCACCACCGACACGGTGGCAAACTGCGTCAGCGTGTTGGTCGCGTACATCGCACCCGACGACAGAGCGCGCATGCGCACGTTGACGCGCGCCAGGAAGGTGTTGACGCGCTCCCAGCGCGCCTGGATCACGCCCTCGGCGCCCTGCGTCTTGATGGTCTCGATGCCGGCCAGGCTCTCGACCAGCGTGGCATTGCGCTGCGCGCTGGCGCGATAGGTGGTTTCGGCGAGTTCGTGCAACCGCTGCTGCGCGACCGCGCCGGTGATCACGATGATGAGGAAGGCCGCCACCGGCGGAATCGCCAGCCACGGCGAGATCCACAGCGTGACGAAGACGAACAGCGCGGCGAACGGCAGGTCGATCAGCGCGGTCACCGTGGTCGAGGCGATGAAGTCGCGCACCTGCTCGAAGCCGCGCAGATTCGACGCGAACGAGCCGACCGACTCGGGCTTGTTCTCCAGCCGCATGCCGAGCACGCGCTCCATCAGCCGCGCCGAGAGTTCGACGTCGATGCGCGCGCTGGCCTCGTCGACGAAGCGGCTGCGCAGCTTGCGCAGCGCGAAGTCGGCCAGCAGCACCAGCGTCACGCCGATGGCCAGCGCCCACAGCGTCTCGACCGCGTTGTTCGGCACCACGCGGTCGTAGACGTTCATCGAGAACAGCGGCAACGCGAGCGCGAACAGGTTCACCAGCAGCGCCGCCAGCATCACGTCGCGGTAGACGAAACGCTGCGCCAGCACTGCGCTCCAGAACCAGTGGCCGCGCCGCGTCGGCCGCTGCAGCGGCGTGCGCTGGTCGAAGCGGAAATGCGGCCGCACGAACAGCACCACGCCGCTGTAGCGCCGCATCACCTCGTCGTACGGCAGCGTCACCGTGCCCTGGCCGGTCTCGGGCAGCAGCACGCGCGCGCCGTCGGGGCCGATGCCCTGCACCACGCAGGCCTTGTTGCCCTGCAGGATCAGGATCGCCGGCAGCGCGGCCACGTCCAGCTCGGCCAGCGGCAGCCGCTGCAGCCGCGCGGCCATGCCGGCGCGCGCGGCGGCGCGCTCTGCCAGCTCGAGCGTCAGCCGCCCGGCCACCAGCGGCAGGCCCGCAGACAGCGAGGCGCGCGACGCGCCCACGCCGTGCAGGCGGCACACCTCGACCAGGCAGTCGAGCAGCGGGTCGGGGTGGATCAGATCCTCGCGCAGCCGCGCCGCCGCCGAGGCCGCAGCCCCTGGCGCGGCGGCCGACACCGTGACCACCGGCCGGCCGGGCGTGCCCGGCAGCGGCGCTGCCGCGCCGGCCGGCTGCGCCGCGTTGGCATCGCGCGCCGGGGTGGTCGGGGTGACAGTCGGGGTGGTAGTCGGGGTGGCAGTCGTGGTGGCGGTGGCGGCCATCGTCACACGATATCGGCGAAATGCATCCCGAACGCGCCGCGCCGGCGATCCTCGAAGTATCGGTGCAAGGTTTCACGAACCGTGCGGAAGGCCAGTTGCTCCCACGGCACCTCGTCCTCGCGGAACAACCGCGCCTCGATGGTCTCGAAGCCGGGCTTGAAATCGGTGCTCAGCAATTGCGCGCGGTAGAAGAAGTGCACCTGCCCGATCTGCACGACATTGAGCATGGTGAACAACCCCTGCAGCTCGACGCGCGCGCCGGCCTCCTCGTCGGTCTCGCGCAGCGCGCCGGCCTCGGTGGTCTCGCCCAACTCCATGAAGCCCGCCGGCAGCGTCCACTTGCCGAAGCGCGGTTCGATGTTGCGCTGGCACAGCAGCACGCGGTCTTCCCACACCGGCAGCGTGCCCACCACGTTGAGCGGGTTCTCGTAGTGCACGGTGCCGCAGACGGGGCACACGGCGCGCTCGCGGCTGTCGTCGCTCGGAACCCGGTATGTGATCAACGAGCCGCAGCTGCGGCAGTGTTTGATGCGTCGATGCCCCAGCAGCATGGCAAGGTCAGTGTAGCGCTCGCGCCGTGGTGGCATGATCGTCGGCGAACCCTCGAACGCGACCTTCGGAGCGACCACCATGGCCTATGTGATCCCACCTGCCCCGACGCCCGCCGTGCCCGTCCACGGCGGCGGCCAGTTTCCGGTGCACCGCATCTACTGCGTCGGACGCAACTACGTCGAGCATGCGCAGGAGATGGGCGCGAGCGGGCGCGAGCCGCCGTTCTTCTTCACCAAGCCGGCCGACGCGATCGTGCCCGTGGCCGAGGGCGAGACCGGTCGCATCGCCTATCCGCCGCAGACGAAGAACTTCCATCACGAGATCGAGCTGGTGGTGGCGCTGGGCCAGGGCGGCCGCGACATCCGCGCCAGCGACGCGACGCGCCTCGTCTGGGGCTATGCGGTGGGCCTCGACATGACGCGCCGCGACCTGCAGGCCGAGGCCAAGAAGCAGGGCCGGCCGTGGTGCAGCGGCAAGGCCTTCGACCAGGCGGCGCCGATCGGGCCGTTGCGCGCCATCGGGTCGACCGGCGAGCTGACCCGCGGCGCGATCACGCTCTCGGTCAACGGCCAGCTCAGGCAGAAGGGCGACCTCGCCGACCTGATCTGGAACGTCGGCGAAGTCATCGAGCACCTGTCGGCGCTGTGGACGCTGGCTCCCGGCGACCTGATCTTCACCGGCACGCCGGCAGGCGTGGGTCCCGTGGTCAAGGGCGACCTGATGGTCGGCGAGATCGCCGGTCTTGGGGTCCTGCGCGTCCAGGTCGGATGACTTCGCGGGCGTGCGCATGGAGCTCTACAACTACTACCGCTCGTCGGCGTCGTATCGCGTGCGCATCGCGCTGGCGCTCAAGGGTCTGGCCTACGACTACAGGTCGGTGCACCTGACCAACAACGAGCAGTTCAAGGAGTCGTACGCGTCGGTGTCGGCGTCGCGGCTGGTGCCGCTGCTGCGCGACGGCAACCACACGCTGACGCAGTCGCTGGCGATCATCGAGTACCTCGACGAGGTGCACCCGCAGCCGCCGCTGCTGCCGCGCACGCCGCACGAGCGCGCGCGCGTGCGCGCGCTGGCGCTCGACATCGCCTGCGAGATCCATCCGCTGAACAACCTGCGCGTGCTGCGCTACCTGGTGCACGACCTCAAGCTCGCCGAGGCCGACAAGGATCGCTGGTACAAGCACTGGGTCGAGACCGGCCTCGAAGTGGTCGAGCGCCAGCTCGCGGCCCGCCCGGACCGCTATTGCCACGGCGATGCGCCGACCCTGGCCGACTGCTGCCTGGTGCCGCAGATCTTCAATGCGCAGCGCATGAGTTGTCGCACCGATCACGTGCCGCACGTGATGCGGGTGTTCGAGGCCTGCATGCTGCTGCCGGCGTTCGCGAAGACGCAGCCTTCGCAGTGCCCGGATGCGCAGTAGCGCGCCTGGCCCAGCCGGCGGCTGGCTGACCCCGCAGTGGGACGTCGATGCCGGCGTCGGCGCGTGCATGACCACGCGCAGCGGCGGCGTCAGCGCGCCGCCCTGGGACAGCATGAACCTCGGCCTGGGCAGCGGCGATGCGCCCGCTGCCGTGCATGCCAATCGCGGGCGCTTCGGCGCCGCGATCGGCGCGACACCGGTGTTCCTGCGCCAGGTGCACGGCGATCGGGTGGTGCGCATCGACGCGTCGATGGCCGCCGCGCAGCCCGAGGCCGCCGATGCGTCATGGACGCGCGAGCCGGGCGTCGCCTGCGCCGTGTTGGTGTCGGACTGCCTGCCCGTGCTGCTGGCGGCGCCGCAGGGGCGCGCGGTGGGGGCCGCACACGCCGGCTGGCGCGGTCTGGCCGCCGGCGTCGTCGAGCGCTGCGTCGAGGCCGTGAGCGCGGCTGCCGCCTGCGAGCCGGCCGAGTTGGTCGCCTGGCTCGGGCCGTGCATCGGCGCCGATGCGTTCGAGGTCGGCGCCGACGTGCTGCGAGCGTTCGGCGTCGAGCCCGAGCCGAAGGAGCATCGGCGCTTCCGCTACGCGCCGCGCAGCCCGGCCGATCCGCGCTGGCACGCCGACCTGAGCGGGCTAGCGCGCGACCGTCTGGCTGCGCTCGGCGTCCGCCGCGTCAGCGGCGGGACCTGGTGCACCGTGCGCGATCGCTCACGGTTCTTCTCTTACCGGCGCGACGGAGTCACCGGCCGCATGGCCGCCGCGGTCTGGATCGCCCGCTGACGCCTGGCGCGCGCGACGCCGCCGGGCGACCC
>DASURM010000113.1:0-6277 GCA_036280035.1 Burkholderiaceae bacterium
TGTTCCAGTTGCCGCCCAGGTCGTAGGCCATCATGATCGCCCACGCCAGGCTGTCCACCGGCTGCCACGGCTGCGGCTGAACGCCGAGGATCACCATCTCCGGCGGCCGCGCGCGCAGCGTGGCGATCACCGCGTTGACGCCGTCGGCGTAGGCCTGCAACACGGCGCGCGCCTCGGGTTTCGCGTGGGCCCACTGCGCAGCCGCCGCGCGGCGCACGCCCAGCGCACGCAGGAACTTGTCGGATGCGAGCGCCGCCGGGCCGAATGCTTCGGCCAGCCGCCCGGCGCCGATGCGGCGGTGTGTCTCGAGCTGCCAAAGGCGGTCTTGCGCGTGCACGAAACCGAGCGCGAACCACAAGTCGTGCTCGTTGTTCGCCTTGATCGTCGGAATGCCATGCGCGTCGCGTTCGATGCGCACCGGCTGCTGCAGCCCCGCGATGTCGAGCCGGCCGTCGATCGTGGGCATCGCACGCGTGGTGTAGACGCTACCGGCCAGCGCCGCCAGCAGCAACAGCGCCATCGACAACCAACCGGCACCACGCAACCACTTCATCGCCTGCTCCAAGCCCTGTTCGCGGCGCCCAGCGTAGCGCATCGCGGCGCCTTTTCGTGGCGTTCGTCCGGGCCGATCGCGCGAGATGGCCGGCGTCGCCCCGTCAATTCCGTGTCGGCGGCGAATGGCGCATGCAATCAGCGCTTTTCAGAGGATGGGCGACGCGGCGGTGGGTGAGCATCGGAGCACCCACAGTCCGCACCCGATTCACGCGATGACGACACCCCGACACGATCCGTGCGCTGCAACGCCGATGCCCGCCGCGGCCCGCGGACCCTCATTTCGCGATGCCGGCCGCCAGGCCGCGCGCATCGCAGCGCGCCGCCGCTTCGTGCACGTGAAGCGCTGCTTCATGGCGGCCATCGAGCGCATCGACGACCGCCGCGCCCAATGGCTCAAGCGGCAGGTGCGCCTCAGCAACGAGGCGGTCGACCTCTGGCTACTGCGCGGCGACGTGTTCGACGCGCTGTCACCGCGCGGCCCGGCGGCCGCCGGCACGCTGCGGGCCGAACTGCAGCGCGCGCTCGAGGCGGTGATGCACGGCGGCGGCGAAGACGAACGCGCCTTGTCGATGGCGTTGTAGTTCGCCGGCGGCGCCCATGCGCAGGCATGGGCTCACGTGCTCAGTCGCCTTGCAGGCCGCGCTCGCGCCTGCAGGCGCTCGCCCCTCCTGAGCCGTTCGCCCATGCGCAGGCATGGGCTCACGTGCTCAGTCGGCCCGCAGGAAATCGGACTTGCCGAGTTCGACGCCGTTGTGGCGCAGCAGCGCGTACAGCGTGGTGGCGTGGAAGAAGAAGTTCGGCAGCGCGTAGTGCTTCAGGTAGTACTCGCCCTCGAAGCGGCGCGGCTCGCGGTTGCGCGCGGGGATCACGATCTCGCGCTGCTCGCTGCCGTCGATGTCGTTGGCGCTCACGCCCTCGAGGTAGGCCAGCGTCTTGCGGATGCGCTCGCGCAACTGCTCGAGCGTGGTCTCGTTGTCTTCGAACACCGGCGGCTCCTTGCCGGCCAGGCGTGCGGCGCAGCCCTTGGCAGAATCGCCGGCGATTCGAACCTGCGCGGGCAATGGCAACATGTCGGGCGCCAGCCGCAGGGTCAGGTAGACCGCCGGGTCGAAGTTGCGCGCCTTGGCATGCGCCTGCGCCTTGTCGAGCCAGCCCACCATGTTGGTCAGCGTCTTGATGAAAACAGGCACACTGGCCGTGTACATAGAAATGCTCATGAGCCTCGCTCTCCTCGGGATGTCCCCGCCATGACGATGAAACCGGATGCTAGCGCGAGCGGGTTCGGCCAGTTGGAGCGGGCACAATCGGCGCGCCCGCCAATGAACATCATCATCCTCGACGACTACCAGGACGCGGTGCGCAAGCTGCGCTGTGCCGCCAAGCTCGAGGCCTACAACGCCAAGGTGCACACCAACACGGTCAAGGGCATCGGCCAATTGTCGGTGCGCCTGCGCGATGCCGAGATCCTGGTGACGATCCGCGAGCGCACGCACTTTCCGCGCCAGTTGCTCGAGAAGCTGCCCAGGCTCAAGCTGATCGCTCAGACCGGCCGCGTAGGCCCGCATATCGACGTCGAGACCTGCACACGGCTCGGCATCGCGGTGGCCGAAGGCGCCGGCTCGCCGGTGCCTGCGGCCGAGTTGACCTGGGCGCTGGTGATGGCGGCGATGCGACGCCTGCCGCAATACGTCGCCATGCTCAAGCACGGTGGCTGGCAGCAATCGGGTCTGAAGGCAGCGTCGATGCCGCCGAATTTCTGTCTCGGCATGGTGCTGCAGGGCCGCACGCTCGGCATCTGGGGCTACGGCCGGATCGGCCAGCTCGTGGCCGGCTATGGCCGCGCCTTCGGCATGCAGGTGATCGTCTGGGGCAGCGAGGCATCGCGCGCGCGCGCAGTGGCCGACGGCTGCAGCGCGGCTTCGAGCCGCGAGGAGTTGTTCGAGCGCAGCGACGTGCTGTCGCTGCACCTGCGGCTGGTGCCGGCCACGCGCGGCATCGTCGGCACGGCCGATCTCGCACGCATGCGCCCGACGTCGCTGTTCGTCAACACGTCGCGCGCCGAGCTGGTCGAGGAAGGCGCGCTGGTCGCCGGACTCAACCGCGGCCGGCCCGGCATGGCCGCGGTCGACGTCTTCGAGAGCGAGCCGATCCTGCAGGGCCACCCGCTGCTGCGGCTGGAGAACGCGGTGTGCACGCCGCACATCGGCTACGTCGAGCTCGACAGCTACGAGCTGATGTTCGGCGCCGCGTTCGACAATGTGGTCAACTTCATCCAGCAACAGCCGACCCACATCGTCAACCCCGAGGCGCTGAAGGTGATGCGCGGCTGAAGCCGGCGCGGCGCCGACGGCCCGAAAGAACCCCGTGACCGACACTCCCGATGCGCGCGCGCTGGCGCGCTCGCGCTGGGCCCTGCTCGGCGGCAATTTCGCGATCGCCTGCGGCGTGATGGCGCCCTCGGGCGTGATGAACGACCTCGTCGACTCGCTGCAGGTGAGCGCCGCGGTCGCCGGCCAGCTGATCACGATCGGCGCCATCGTGCTCGCGCTCAGCGCACCGCTGCTCGCCGCCTGGGTCACCGACAGCGACCGCCGGCGGCTGCTCGTGCTGTGGCTGCTGTGGTATGCGGTGGGCCATCTGCTGGCCGCGCTGTCGCCCGACTTCACGACGCTGGCGATCGTGCGCACGATCACGCTGCTGGGCGCCGCGGTGTTCACACCGCAGGCCGGCGCCGCGATCGCGGTGATGGCGCCGCCGCACGCGCGCGGCCACGCCATCACCTTCGTGTTTCTCGGCTGGGCCGTGGCCTCGGTGCTCGGGCTGCCGCTGCACGCCTACGTGTCCGAGGCGTTCGGCTGGCGCGTCGCGGTGGGCGGGGTCGGTGTGTTGTCGGCGCTGGCGGCGGTGTGGGTCTGGCGCGTGATGCCCGATGGCGTGCGGCCCGCGGCGCTGTCGCGCGCGCAATGGCGATCGGTGTTCACCGATCCGGTGCTGATGGCGGTGGTGGTGGTGACCGTGCTGACCGGTGCCGCGCAGTTCACGCTGTTCTCGTACATGGCGCCGTACTTCCGCCAGGAGCTGGGCGCCAACGCGGCACAGATCGCCGCGGTGTTCATGGTGTTCGGCGTCGTCGGCCTGGCCGCCAGCGCGGTGGTGACCCGCGTCATCGACCACTTCGGCCCCGCGCGCATGGTCGCGTTGCTGATGCTCGGCATGGCCGCGAGCTTCGTGCTGTGGCCGTTCGCGCACACCGTGGCGGCGATGGCGCTGGCGATCGTGCCGTGGGCGCTCGGCTGCTTCGCCGCGCAGTCGTCGCAGCATGCGCGGCTGACCTCGCTGGCGCCGCCGCTGGCGCCGGCGTCGATGGCTCTGAACTCGGCGGCCATCTACGTCGGCCAGGCGATCGGCGCGGCCACCGGCGGCGCGCTGCTCGCGGTCAGCGGCTTCTCGCACCTGGCTTGGGCCGCGCTGGCATGGATCGTGGTGGCGATCGCGCTCAGCGTGTGGGCGGCGGCACGCCCGGCGAAGGCCGGCGACCTGCGAGCCGCTGCATGAACGCGGCCGCTCCGAAGCGCTCATCCCGGAGCGCGTAGCGTGCAGGTGGTCCAGTGACTGCCGGTATCGCCGCACAGGCCGGCACGGTGGCGTCGAGCGCTCCGCGCTCGAAGACCGAGTTGTTCGTCGCCTTCACCTGGCTCGCACTGCAAGGCTTCGGCGGCGTGCTGGCGGTGGCGCAGCGCGAGCTGGTCGAGCGCCGGCGCTGGCTGAACCACGAGCAGTTCGTCGAGTTGCTGTCGCTGTCGCAGGTGCTGCCCGGGCCGAACGTGATCAACCTCGCGCTGATGTTCGGCGACCGCCACTTCGGCTGGCGCGGCGCCGTCACGGCCGTGGCCGGCATGCTCGGCGTGCCGCTGCTGATCGTGCTGGCGCTGGCGACGCTGTACGCGGAGTTCAGCGCCGTGCCGCAGGTGGCCGGCGCGTTGCGCGGCATGAGCGCGGTGGCCGCCGGCATGATTCTCGCCACCGCATTCAGGCTGGGCGCAACGCTGAAGCGCAACGCGATGGGTCTGTGGCCGTGCCTGCTGATCGTGCTGGCGAGCGCGCTGGCGATCGGCTGGTTGCGCTGGCCGCTGGTGTGGATGGTGCTGACGTTGGGCGTCGCCGGCTTCGCCTGGGCCTGGCGCCAGTTGGCGCGGCAGCGCCGCGGCGCGTGACGATGGACACCGCAGTGCTCGGCCTGCACGGCCTGACCTGGGCCGACCTGGCGCAACTGGCCGGGCACTTCGCGCTGCTGTCGCTGCTGGCGGTGGGCGGTGCGATCACGCTCGCCTCGGAGATGCAGCGCTACCTGGTGGTCGAGCACGGCTGGATCGATGCGCTGCAGTTCAACGCGTCGATCGCCATCGCGCAGGCAGCGCCGGGGCCCAACATCCTGTTCGTCGCGCTGCTCGGCTGGAGCGCCGCCGGTCCGATGGGCATGCTGGCGACGATGGCCGGAATCATGGTGCCGTCGAGCATCGTCACCTTCGCCGTCGGGCGGCTGCGCCACACCCGGGGCGACGCGATCGCCGTGCAGGCGTTCAGCGCCGGGCTGGCGCCACTGACGATCGGCCTGCTGGTGGCCACCGGCTGGGTGCTGACGCTGCCGCTGGCGCCGCATTCGCTGTCGATCGCACTGGTGCCGGTGACCGTCGTCTTCATGCTGAAGACCACGCGCAGCCCGCTGTGGATGATCGCGCTCGGCGCCGTCGTCGGCGCGCTGGAAGGAGGGTGATGTTCTCCGGTGTGCACGATCTGCCGCTGTTCATCGCCGCAGGGTTGCTGCTGAACATCACGCCCGGCGCCGACCTGGCGTTGATCGGCGCGCGCAGCGCAGCGCACGGGTTTCGCAGCGGCGCCGCGGCGGCGCTCGGCGTCGGCGCCGGCTGCTTCGTGCACGTGGCCGCGGCGGCGCTCGGCTTGTCGGCGCTGATCGCCGGCTCGGCCACTGCCTTCACGCTGTTGCGCTGGGCGGGCGCGGCCTACCTGGTATGGCTGGGCATCGGCCTGCTGCGCGGCAGCGCTGCGGCGTCATCGCAGGCGGCACCGACGCCTACGATGACGTTGCGGCGTTCGTTCGCGCAGGGTTTCCTGACCAACGCGCTGAACCCGAAGGTGGCGTTGTTCTTCCTCGCGTTCCTGCCGCAGTTCATCGACGCGGGTGCCCCGCACAAGGGTTGGGCGTTCGTGGCGCTGGGCACGGTCTTCGCCTGCAACGGCACGCTCGTCAACGTGGCGTTCGCCGCGCTGGTGGCGCAGATGCGGCACACGCTTGGCGCGACGGGTTCGATCGGGCGCTGGGTGTCGCGCGGCGTCGGTGCGCTGTTCGTCGGGCTCGGCGTGCGGCTGGCCTTCTTCGATCGTCCTTGAGTTTTCAAGCGAAGCGCCCCTGCAGGAACCAGCCGGCGGCGGCAGAGTCGTGCGGCTCTGCTGGCACGCGGCCTGCGTCGACCTGGCCCGACGCCAACGGCACCCGCGCCCGGAACACCCACACCAGCGCCCCGTCGTGCACGCGCGCGATGAAATAGACGCGCGCCGCGAGGCCGCCGTCCCACCAGCCCGACTCGATGCGCTCGGGCCCGGCCACCAGCTGCAACGGCGTGCCGTCGAGCCAGGGACGCGCGCCTCGTTCGGACAGCGGCACCGGCTCGCGCAGCAGCCACAGTGGGCGCATCGGAGTACC
>DASURM010000114.1:0-5432 GCA_036280035.1 Burkholderiaceae bacterium
GTCAACCATAAGTGCGTGCGGCGTCACGCCGAGACAGGTGTCACAGCGGCACCCGTGACAGCCCGGCTCGGCAGCCGGCGGCGCCGGGGCGCAGCGCCCGGCGCCGCGCGCGATTCAGCCGCCGCGTGGCGGCGGCTCGATGCCCCAGCGCTTCATGCGGCGGTAGATCGTCATGCGCGAGCGCCCCGTCTGATGCGCGACGGCGCTGATGTTCCAGCGCGCGGCGCGCAAGTACTGCAGCAGCAGTTGCGCCTCGGCCGGCAGCGCAGACGGTGCTGCCGCGTCGACGCGGACGGCCGCCAGCAGGTGATCGGGCAGGTCGTGCACTTCGATCACGCCACCGCGACAGACGGCGCGGGCGAACTCGATCACGTTGCGCAGTTCGCGCAGGTTGCCCGGCCAGTGCCAGGCACGCAGCCGCGCCTCGGCGTCGGACGACAGCTGCACGACCGGCGTGCCCTCGCGCAGCAGGCGCTGCACCAGCCACGGCAGGTCGCGCCGTTCGCGCAGCGCAGGCAGCCGCAGGTGCGCGCCGGCCAGCCGGTAGAACAGGTCGTCGCGGAAGCGCCCGGCGCGCACCAGCGCCTCGAGGTCGGCGTGCGTGGCGGCGATGACGCGGATGTCGACCGGCAGCGGCCGCGTCGCGCCGACCGGCAGCAACTCGCGCTCGGCCAGCACGCGCAGCAGCCGCGCCTGCAGCGCCAGCGGCATGTCGCCGATCTCGTCGAGGAACAGCGTGCCGCCATTCGCCTCGGCGATCAGGCCGCGCTTGCCCTTGGGCGCCGCGCCGGAAAAGCTGCCCGGCAGATGGCCGAACAGTTCGCTCTCGATCAGCGACTCGGGGATCGCCGCGCAGTTGACGGCCACGAAGGGCTTGCCGCGGCGCTGGCTGGCCTGGTGCAGCGCCTTGGCGAAAAACTCCTTGCCGCTGCCGGTCTCGCCGGTGAGCAGGATGCTGACCGGCGTGTCGACCAGCCGCGCCGCGCGCTCGAGCTGGCGATCGAGCGGCGGGTCGCCGCCCGACAGTTGCGCCAGCGGCGGTGGAATCGCCGCGTCCGCCGATGGCCTCACCACCGCCACCGGCCGCTGCGGGGGCGGTACCGCGTGCAGGAACAGCACGCGACCGCTCGTCTGCAGCGTGACGCCGCGCCGCTCGCCCGAGACCGGGCGCACGTAGCCGCCGAGTTGGTCGAAGCGCACGCTGAAGAAGCAGTCGAACGGCAGGCCCAGCACCGTCGTGCCGGCCTCGGCCTCGAGCAACTGCTGCGCGGCGCGGTTGTGGCCGACGATGCGGCCGGCGGCATCGAGCGCGAGCAGGCAGTCGGGGCTGATCTCGACGAACTCGGGCGACGGATGCAGCTTGACCACCCAGTCGTTGCGGAACCAGCGCAGGAAGTTGGCGTTCTCGACGCGGCTGGCGTAGACCTTCACCAGTTGCAGCGCCAGGTGCTGGCTGCTCTTGGCCTGCGGCGAGGTGAGCGCCGAGATGTCGAGGATGGCATTGAGCCGCCCCAAGGGGTCGAACACCGGCGCCGCGGTGCAGGTCAGCGGGATGTGGGTGGCGTCGAAGTGGTCCTCCTGATGCACCGTCAGCGCCTGGCCGGTGGCGATCGCGGTGCCGACGCCGCAGGTGCCGGCGAGATGCTCGCTCCAATCGCTGCCGAGGTACAGGCCGGAGCGGCGCAGGCTGGCATCGAGCTGCAGGTCGCCGATGAAGTCGACCGTGACGCCGCGCGCGTCGGTCAGCAGCACGCAGTAGCCCATGCCGGCCACCTGCTGGTACAGCGTCTCCAGCCCGTGGCGGGCGATGCGCAGGAAGTCGTCGATGCGCTCGCGGTGTTCGCGCACGAGGTGCGACGGCAGGATCACCGCCTCCTGCATGCGGGTCGGGTCGAGTTGGTGGTCGTGCACGCAGCGGCGCCACGAGTCGCGGATGATGCGGTCCGGCTGATGCAGCGACGCCAGCGGCGACGGCAGTTCGCGGCCCTCCGCAAGGGAGATCACGCTCTCGATGTGCTGCTGCTGGCGCGCGTGCATGGCCCGCTCTCCTTCGCCCCGCCCTCGACGGGGGCCACATCAATGCCGTCGGCGGCCGGGTGGCGACTGTAGCGCCGGATGGCGCATTTCAGAAGCGCCGTCGCCGCCCGGGCGTTACCGCGCCTTGCGCGCCAGCACCTCGATCGGCTCGACGCGGCCTTCGGCCAAGGCGCGACCGGAGTTGCGCATCGCCGGGCCCGCGACGTCGCCGTGCATCAGCATCACCGCGCGGTGCGGCGGCTTCTCGCCGCGGTCGACCGCGGCCCGCGAGCGCGCGGCGAAGGCCAGCGCCTGCTCGCGCGTGCTGTCCAGACGCAGCACCTCGAAGCCGGCGGCAACCAGCCCGTCGCGGGTCTGTTGCGGCGTGGCCAGAAAACTCGTCGCCGCGGTTGCGGCCCAGGGTGTCGGGTAGTCGGGTTCCGGCCCGGTGCCGCGCGCGACCTCCGACAGCAACAGCCAACCGCCCGGCGAGAGCACACGGTGGATCTCGCGGTACAGCGCCGCCTTGTCGGCGATGTTCATCGACACGTTCATCGAATAGGCACCGTCGAACGCCGCGTCGCCGAACGGCAGCGCGAGCGCATCGCCGACCTGAAACTCGACCGTCGAGGCCATGCCGGTGCGCCGCGACAACTCCTGCGCGACCGCGCAGAACTCCGGCGTCAGGTCGACCCCGGTGACGCGGCAGCCGAAGCGCCGCGCGAACCAGCGCGCCGGCCCACCGATGCCGCTGCCGACGTCGAGCAACCGATCGGGCGCATTCACCGGCATCAACGAGCCCACCTCCTCGGTGGCCTCCAGTCCGCGGCCGTGGAACTGGTCGTACGGAGCGAGTTGTTCCAGCGTCGGCCGCGCCGGATCGACGCCGTCGTCGCGCAGCGCGTCGGCCAGGCGATCGAGCAGGTCGCCGTGGCTGTAGTGGGCCACGATCGTCGTAGCGCTCGGTGTGTTCATCGCCTATGCCGCTCCGTTGTTGCAGCAACCAGAACGCGGCTGTACCGGCAGGGCGCCGCCTTCACAGCCGCGCGAACTCCCGGTAGCCCCTGGCCGCCGAAGCCTGCGCCCCGGGAACCGCGGCGCCGCTTTGCGGCGTCACCGGCAGCACCGCGTTGAGCTGCCCGGTGCCCGAGGCACCGAAGTACGGCGTGATGATCTCGGCCTTGCCCTTGTAGTCGGACCAGCCGAGCGCGCCGAGCATCATCGCGGTGTCGTGCATGAAACCCTCGCCGTGGCCCTTGGTGGCGTACTCGGGCAGCATCTCGCAGAACTGCGCCCACTGGCCCTGCTGCCACATCTCGATCACGCGGTGGTCGAAGGTCTCGAGGTACGGGCTCCAGATCTTGAACGCGTACTCCGGCGCCAGACCGTTCTGCGCGAAGCGGTGGCTCAAGCTGCCGCTGGCGAAGAACGCGACCGTGCCGTCGTAGTGGTCCTCGACCGCCTTGCGCATCGCCCAGCCCAGGCGCGCGCTGTCGTTGAGGTAGTGCACGGTGCACAGCGCCGACACCGAGATCACCTTGAAGTGCTGGTCGGTGTTCATGTAGCGCATCGGCACCAGCGTGCCGTATTCGGGCGCCAGCGAAGTTGCGTCGTGCGCCAGCGTCTCGATGTGGTGCTCGTTGCACACCCGTGCCAGCAGCCTGCCCAGGGCCGGGTTGCCCGGGAACTCGTAGCTCAGGTTGGTGATGAAGTGCGGCAGCTCGTTGCTGGTGTAGATGCCCTTGTAGTGCGGCGCGCAGTTGACGTGGTAGTTGGCGTTGACCAGCCAGTGCGTGTCGAACACGACGATGGTGTCGACGCCGAGCGCGCGGCAGTGGCGGCCGATCTCGATGTGGCCGTCGATGGCGTCTTGCCGGCTGCCCTTGCGCTCGCCCGGCATCTCGCTCAGGTACATCGACGGCACGTGGGTGATCTTGGCGACGAGTGCGAGCTTGCCCATGTTCAGGCTCCCCAATGTGGAATGTGATGATGGCCGAGCGAGACCGCGACGTTCTTCGGCTCGAGGAACACCTCGTAGCTCCAGGTGCCGCCTTCGCGGCCGGTGCCGCTGGCCTTGGTGCCGCCGAATGGCTGGCGCAGGTCGCGCACGTTCTGGCTGTTGACGAAGCACATGCCGGCCTCGATCGCCGCGGCCACGCGGTGCGCGCGCCCGAGGTTCTCGCTCCACACGTAGCTCGACAGGCCGTAGGGGATGTCGTTGGCGATGCGGATCGCGTCGGCCTCGTCGGCGAACGGGATCAGGCACGCCACCGGGCCGAAGATCTCGTCCTGCGCGATCTTCATGCGGTTGTCGACGTCGGCGAACACCGTGGGCTGCACGTAGTTGCCCTTGCGCAAGTGCGCGGGCAGCGCCGGCGCGTCGAGGCCGCCGCACAGCAGCGTGGCGCCTTCGCTCGGGCCCAGCTCGATGTAGCGGCGCACCTTGGCGAGGTGCTCCGGGCTGATCATCGGGCCGACGATGGTGCGCTCGTCCTGCGGGTCGCCGACCGCGATGCGCCGCGCGCGCTCGGCGAACCTGGTCGCGAAGTCAGCGTAGATCGACTTCTGCACCAGGATGCGGCTGCCGGCGGTGCAGCGCTCGCCGTTGTTGGAAAAGATCATGAACACCGCGGCGTCGAGCGCGCGGCTCAGATCGGCGTCGTCGAAGACGACGAACGGACTCTTGCCGCCCAGCTCCATGCTGAACTTCTTCAGCCCCGCGGTCTGCACGATGCGGTTGCCGGTCACGGTGGAGCCGGTGAAGCTGATCGCGCGCACGTCGGGGTGCGCGCACAGCGGCTCGCCGGCGCCCTTGCCCATGCCGTGCACGACGTTGAACACGCCCTTGGGCACACCCGCCTCGAGCACCAGCTCGCCCAGGCGCGCCGCGGTCAACGCCACGATCTTCGGTGTCTTCTCCCTCAACGGCGAGCGCTGCACCGCCGGCAGCCGCATCCTCGTCGAGCAGTCGATCTACGACGAGTTCGTGGAGAAGTACGCCGCGCAGGCGAAGCGGGTCAAGGTGGGCTACCCGCACGACCCGGCGACCGAGGTGGGCGCCCTCGTCCACCCCGAGCACTACGAGAAGGTCATGAGCTACGTCGAGATCGGCAAGACCGAGGGGCGCCTCGTCGCCGGCGGGGGCCGTCCCGAGGGGTTCGAGGTCGGCAACTTCGTCGCTCCGACCGTGTTCGCCGACGTCAGCCCGGACGCGCGGATCTTCCAGGAGGAGATCTTCGGACCGGTCGTCGCGATCACCCCGTTCGACACGGATGACGAGGCCCTCGCCCTCGCGAACAACACGAAGTACGGCCTCGCCGCGTACATCTGGACGAACGACCTCAAGCGCGCGCACAACTTCTCGCAGGCGGTCGAGGCGGGCATGGTGTGGCTGAACTCGAACAACGTGCGCGACC
>DASURM010000115.1:0-4916 GCA_036280035.1 Burkholderiaceae bacterium
GAGCGCAGCGACGCTGCGCGAGCCGCGTCGCGCCCGCGCGAGGGCGAGTTGGTGTGGCCGCCCTCGGCACCCGAGCACCGGAGGGGACCCTGAGCGAAGCGAAGGGCGCCGCATCAGGAGCGACGCCGCATACCCGCCCGCGGCTTTGCTCGCGCCATCATCACGCATGCGGGGTGGAGCCAGCGACATGAGCGAGCAACAAACACCGCTGCTCTCCGTGCGCGACCTAACCGTGCGCTTCGGCGGTGTAGTGGCGGTCAACAAGGTCGGCTTCGACGTCGAGCGCGGCGAGGTGTTCACGATGATCGGCCCCAACGGCGCGGGCAAGACCACCGTGTTCAACCTGATCAGCCGCATCTACGACCCCAGCGCCGGCGAGATCTGGTTCGACGGGCAGCGTATCAGCGGCCTGTCGCCGCACCGCATCGCCGAGCTGGGCATCGCGCGCACATTCCAGAACATCGAGCTGTTCGAGAACGCCTCGGTGCTGCAGAACCTGCTGATCGGGCACCACGTCCACCGCAGCAGCGGCTTCGCGGCCAACCTGTTCTTTCTGCCTTCGGCGCGGCGCGCCGAGCGGCAGGCGCGGCTGCAGGCCGAGCGCGTGATCGACCTGCTCGAGCTGCAGCACCACCGCGATTCACTGGTGCACGGGCTGCCGTACGGCGTTCGCAAGGTGGTCGAGGTGGCGCGCGCGCTGTGCATGGGTCCGAAGTTGCTGCTGCTCGACGAGCCTTCGTCGGGGCTCAACGTCGAAGAGACCGAAGACATGGCCTGGTGGATCCGCGACATCCGCAACGAACTTGGCATCACCGTGCTGATGGTCGAACACGACATGAGCCTGGTGTCGCGCGTCTCCGACCGCGTGCTGGCGATCAACCAGGGCGAGGTGCTGGCGCTGGGCACGCCCGCCGAGGTGCAGGCGCATCCGGGCGTGATCGAGGCCTACCTCGGCTCGGCCGACGACCTGTCGGGCTTGCGCAGGAGGGCGGCTTGAGCGCGGAATCCATCGCGGCTGACCTGCTGGTGCTCGCCAACATCGAGAGCGCGTACGGCCCGATCCGCGCGGTGCGCGGCGTCAGCCTCACCGTACGTCGCGGCGAGATCGTCACCGTGCTGGGCAGCAACGGCGCCGGCAAGTCGACGATCCTCAAGACGATCTCGGGCGTGCTGGCGCCCACGCGCGGAAGCGTGCACTTCAAGGGCGCCGACATCACGGGGCGCGACCCGGCCGACATCGTTCGCCGCGGCCTCGTGCACGTGCCCGAGGGGCGCGAGGTGTTCCCGCTGCTGTCGGTGCACGACAACCTGATGATGGGCGGCTACACGCGCAACGATCGCGCCGCGATGCAGGCCGACCTCGGGGTCGTGTACGGCTACTTCCCGATCCTGAAGGAGCGCGACCGCCAGCACGCCGGCCTGCTGTCGGGCGGCCAGCAGCAGATGCTGGCGATCAGCCGCGCGCTGATGGGCTCGCCCGACCTGGTGCTGCTCGACGAGCCGAGCCTCGGGCTGTCGCCGAAGCTGACGCGCGAGATCTTCGAGATCGTGATCCGCATCAACCGCGAGCGCGGCACCACGATCCTGCTGGTGGAGCAGAACGCCAACATGGCGCTCAACGTCGCCGATCGCGGCTACGTGCTCGAGAACGGCCGCATCGTGATGGAAGACGCCTGCCAGCGCCTGCTCGAGAAGGAAGACATCCGCGAGTTCTATCTCGGCATGAAGGATGCCGGCGTGCGCGGCGAGCGGCGCTGGAAGAAGAAGAAGATGTGGCGCTGAGTGCGCCCGGCAGGGCCGGAGCGCCCATCGCGCAGCGCGCCGGCGCGGTCGTCGAGAATGGCGCCGCGATGGATCACGACGACGCCGCAATGTTCGAACGCGCGAAGGCGCTGTTTCTCGACGGCGTCGCGCAGACCGAGGCCGGCGACGCCGCGGCGGCCGAAGCGAGTTTCGAGGCCTCGCTGGCGCTGCTGCCCGAGCGCGCCTCGACGCTCGCCAACCTCGGCACCGTGCGGCTGGCGCTCGGCAAGACCGACGCGGCGCTGCACGCGCTCGATCGCTCGGTCGCACTCGACGCGTCGCAGCCCGACGCCTGGTGCCAGCGCGGCCTGGCGCTGGCGCGGCTGCACCGCCTGCCCGACTCGGTGGCGAGCCTCGAGCGGGCGCTCGCAATCGACGAAGCCTATCGGCCGGCGCTGTTCCATCTGGGCTGCCTGCTCAACGAGTCGCGCCGGCATGCGCAGGCGCTGCAGGTGTTCGAGCGCCTGCTCGCGCTCGACGATGGCAGCGGCGCGGCGTGGTTCCGCCACGGCCAGACGCTGCAGGCGCTCGGCCGCCCCGCGCAGGCGCTGGCCTCGTACGAGCGCGCGCTCGCGCTCGACGCGGCGCAGCCGCAGGCGTGGATCAACCGCGGCGGCATCCTGCGCGAAGCCGGCCGCGCTGCCGAGGCGGCAGCGGCGTACCGGCAGGCGTTGGCGCACGGCGGCGACGCCGCGATGATCGCGTTCTGCCTGGCCGCCGTGGAGCCAGGCCAGGTGACCCCCGGGGCGCCGCCGCCCGGCCATGTGCAGGGGCTGTTCGACGACTACGCGCAGCAGTTCGATTCGCACCTGGTGCAGGTGTTGCACTACCGCGGCCACCAGGGGCTGGCCGACGAGTTGCGCCAGGTCGCCGGCGAGCGGCGCTTCGAGCGCGCGCTCGACCTCGGTTGCGGCACCGGGCTGGTCGGCGAGCAACTGCGCGCGTTGGCGGTGCGCATCGACGGTGTCGATCTGGCGGCCAACATGCTCGACGCGGCGCGCGCGAAGGGCCTCTACGCCCAGCTCGTGCAGGCCGACGCGGCAACGTTCCTGGCGGCCACCGCCGAGCGCTACGACCTCGTCGCCGCGGCCGACGTGTTCACCTACCTCGGCGCGCTCGACGCCGCGTTTGCCGGCGTCGCACGGGTGCTGCGGGCCGGGGGCCTGTTCGCGTTCTGCTGCGAGGTCGCCGAGGGCGACGGCGAGGCCGGCGTCGTGCTGCGCCCGAGCCTGCGCTACGCGCACTCGCGCGCCTACCTCGAGCGCCTGGCGCGCGAGCACGGCTTCGCGGTGCTGCGGCTGGTGCAGCGGCCGATGCGCGAAGACCAGCAGGTGATGCTGGGTGCGTGGTACGGCGTGCTGTCGCGTTGAGCGCCGCGGCGCGCCCGCGCCTACACTGGCGCCGTGTCGGAGGCCAGCAAGCTGATCGAAGGTCCGGTGTCGGTCACCGCGCACCGCTGCGACGCCGGCCCCGACTCGCGCGCCTTCTGGGAGCACCACGAGGGCTGGTCGGTGTCGTACGTGCAGCGCGGCAGCTTCGGCTGCCATTGCTGCGGCCGGCTGCACGAGCTGGTGCCCGGCTCGGTGCTGGTGCTCAAGCCGGGCGACGACTACCAGTGCACGCACGAGCACCGCGCCGGCGGCGACGATTGCCTCGCGGTGGGTCTGGCGCCCGAGCTGGTCGACGAGCTGGCGCCGCGACGCGGGGCGTGGCCATCTGGCGCCGTGCCGCCGCTGGCCGAGCTGATGGTGCGCGGCGAGCTGATGCGCGCGGTGGCCGCCGGCGACAGCGACGTCGGGCTCGACGAGGCGGCCCTCGCCTTCGCCGCGCGCTTCGCCGCGGTGGCCGGCGACGGCGTGCGCTCGTGCGCCCCGTTGCGCACGGCCGACCGCCGCCGCGCGGTGCGATCGGCGCTGTCGATCGACGAGCAACCCGAGCGCGAGTTGACGCTACGGCAGCTCGCCGCCGACAGCGGCTTGAGCGCGTACCACTACCTGCGGCTGTTCGCGCGCTCGCTGGGCGTCACGCCGCACCAGTATCTGGTACGCAGCCGCCTGCGCGCCGCCGCTCGCCTGCTGGCCGAGGGCGAGCGGCCGATCACCGAGATCGCGCTCGACTGCGGGTTCGCCGACCTGTCGAACTTCGTGCGCAGCTTCGGCCGCGCCGCGGGCGTGTCGCCGCGCAGCTTCCGCCGCGCCGCGCGCGGCGACCGCAAGATTGTCCAAGAACGCCTGCGCCCGCGTGCCTAACATGGCTCGCAGGCGAGCCGCATCCCGCGGCTTGCGGATGCGATGGAAGGACGAGCTGATGTTCGATCACGTCGGTTTGAAGGTCTCCGACCTGGCGCGCAGCGTGCGCTTCTACGAGGCCGCGCTGGGCACACTGGGGCACGAGCTGGGCAGCGAGGGCGACGGCTACGCCGGGCTCGGCCCGAAGGGCGCACCGGCGCTGTGGCTGTATGCGCACCAGGGTGCGATCGGCCCCGGCACGCATCTGGCTTTCAGCGCGCGCAGCCGCGATGCCGTGGCGCGCTTTCACGCGCAGGCGCTGGCCAACGGCGGACGCGACAACGGTGGCCCCGGGCTGCGCAAGGACTACGGCGACACCTACTACGCGGCGTTCGTGCTCGACCCCGACGGCCACAACGTGGAGGCCGTGTGCTTCGGCTGAACGCCTGCTGATGCGTGTCGGATCCTGAAGCGCATCGAAACAGTTCTTTGCGTGAAGTGGGTTGCCTCTCCGGCCCGGCGGCGTATGGTGGCGCGCATGGACACGACGATGCCTCGGACATCAGCGGACGATGCAGGCAGCGCCGCCGCCGCCGAACGCAGCGTGCCCGGGCTGGTGGCCGCGCTCTACGAAGAAGCCCCGGTGGGGTTGCGCCAGCGCTTGCTCAACCACCTGCTGCGGCCGGTGGGGCCGCTGGCGCTGGCGACCGTCGCCGCGGGCGCATTCGCGAGGCTGTTGCCCGAAGGCCGCTGGAGCGGCGTGCAGGTCCGACTCGACGATGTGTGGACATTCGGGCCCGAACAGGTGCTCGATCTGGCGATGTACGTCCAGCAGAAGGCCCCCGAGATGCTGTGGGGGTTGTCCGATATCCTGGCCGCCAACCC
>DASURM010000116.1:0-2082 GCA_036280035.1 Burkholderiaceae bacterium
GCGGCCACCGTGGTGGCCGGCTTCGGCACGCCGGCCGCCGGCGCGCCCTGCCCCTCGAGCAGCGCCTTGGCGCGTGCGCCATCGTCGTTGCGTGGCTCGGTCTTGGCGACCGACTCGGCGGCAGCAGGCGGCCCGCTGCGCGCGGCCGGCAGCTCCTTGCGCACGCTGTCAGCACCCTGCGCCGGCCCGCTGCGCGCCACGGCAGGCGCGCGCTCGCCGACCACCCCGCTGCTGACGCGCGCCGGTGCCGCTGATGCCGTGCGCGGAGCCGGCAGCGGCAGCGACGGCGCGCCGTCCTTCTTCGGGATGTCGATCGCGATGTCGACCGGGATCGGGCGCGGCTGTGTCTCGAACAACAGCGGAAACCCGATCACGCCGATGCCCAGCAGCGCCGCCGCGCCGATCAAGCGCCGCCGTGCGCGCACGCGCGCAGCCTGAACAGGATCGCCCGCGCGAGGCATGTCGGAGGTCGATGGTCCTTGCAGGAACGAGAACAGACCCATGTGCTGCGCGGTGCGCGACGTCAGCGACTCGACCGTCCGCTCGACGTTGTGGCCCCCGTCGGGGGAAGGTCACCCCAGGGCTGCCGACCGTGGCAAGCCGTCTCGCAACACGCCGCCTACCGTGTAGAAGGAGCCGAATGCGACGATTCTATCAGCGGGGTCCGCAGCGGCCAGCGCTGCGCGCAAGGCCTCGCCCGGCGTCGCATGCGTGCTCACCGGCGGCGCCGAATCGCCGGCCGCGAGATGGCGCGCGAGATCGGCAGCGCTGGCCGCGCGCGCGATCGGCAGGTCGGTGACGAACCAGCGCTCGACCAGCGGCCGCAACGGCGCGATCACCTGGTCGATGTCCTTGTCGGCCATGATGCCGAACACCGCGAAGGTGCGTGGATAGAACCCCATCTGGCCGAGGCTCGCGGCCAGCGCTGCCGCGGCCTGCGGGTTGTGCGCGACGTCGAGCACCACCACCGGCCGCCCCGGCACGACCTGGAAGCGCCCCGGCAACTCGACCAGTGCGAGGCCGTTGCGCACCGCCTGCGCGCTGATCGGCAGCCGATCGTGCAGCGACTCCAGCGCTGCCAGCGCGGTGGCGGCGTTGAGCAACTGGTTGGCGCCGCGCAGCGCCGGGTACGCCAGCGCATTGAAACGCCGCGCGCGGCCGCGCCACGACCACTGCTGGCGGTCGCCGTGCAGCGCGAAGTCGCGGCCCTGCAGCCACAGGTCGGCGCCGATCGCCTGCGCGTGCGCGATCACGCTGGCTGGCGGATCGGGGTCGCCGACGACCGCCGGCACGCCGGCGCGAAAGATGCCCGCCTTCTCGCGGCCGATCGATTCGCGGTCGGGCCCGAGATATTCGGTGTGATCGAGTGCGACGTTGGTCAGCACCGCGCAATCGGCGTCGAACGCGTTCACTGCATCGAGCCGGCCGCCCAGGCCCACCTCGAGGATCACGACGTCGGGCTTCGCCTGCATGAACGCGCGCACGATCGCCAGCATCGTGAACTCGAAGTAGGTCAGCGTGATCGCGCCGCGCGCCGCCTCCACCGCCTCGAAGTGCGGCAGCAGCGTCGCGGCATCGGCCTGTGCGCCGTCGATGCGGCAGCGCTCCTCGAAGTGCACCAGGTGCGGCTTGACGTACAGCGCTGTGCGGTAGCCGGCGTGGCGCGCGATCGACTCGATCATCGCGCAGGTCGATCCCTTGCCGTTGGTGCCGGCCACGCTGATCAGCGGGCAGTCGAAGCGCAGGCCCAGGCGCTCGCGCACGGCCTGCACGCGCTCGAGCGTGAAGTCCATGCTCTTCGGGTGCAGGCGCTCGCAGTGCGCGAGCCAGTCGTCGAGGGTGCGCAAGCTTCGCTCTGGTGAGCGGAGCGGTCAGTCCAGCGCCGGGCCGCCCCAAGCTGGACTGCGCCCCTTCGGGGGGCAGCGCAGCCGCGCAGCGGCAAGCGTGGGGGCCAACATTCCTTCAGGCGACCGCGTCGGCGCTCTGCTTGAGCAGCATCGCCAGCAGCTTGGCCACGGCCTGGCGCAACTGGCGGCGGTCGATGATGAGGTCGAGTGCGCCCTTGGCGAGCAGGAACTCGGC
>DASURM010000117.1:0-9931 GCA_036280035.1 Burkholderiaceae bacterium
AACCAGCCGATCGGCGCGACCGCCAACCTGCTGCGCGGCCTGCGCTCGCGCCTCACCCGCTGCGCCGCGCCGCGCCTCGACGCCGAGGAAGCGCAGGCGCTGGAGCGCGCGCTGGAGCAGGTGATGTTCGCCGCGCGCATCATCGCGCGCATCCGCGAGTTCACGCATTCGCACCAGCCGCGCCATGCCCGGCTCGACCTCGCCGCGCTGCTGCGCGCCAGCGCGTCGCTGCTCGACTGGGACCTGCGCCGCAGCCATGCCGCGCTCGAGCTCGAGCTGCCCGCCGAAGCGGTGCCGGTGCAGGGCGACGAGGTGATGCTGCAGCAGGTGGTGGTCAACCTGATGCGCAACGCGCTCGACGCGCTGCGCAGCGACCCGCCGGCCGCGCCGCAGCTCGCGTTGCGCCTGCTGGTGCGCGCACATGAGGTCGAGCTGCAGGTGTGCGACAACGGCTGCGGGCTCGACGACGATGCGGCTGCCAGGCTTTTCGTGCCGTTCGCGTCGACCAAGCCCTCGGGCATGGGCATCGGTCTTTCGATCTGCCGCTCGTTCATCGAGCTGCACCAGGGGCGGCTGTGGTTCAGCCGCAATGCCGAGCGCGGCACCACCTTCCACGTCAGTCTGCCGAGGGTCGCTGCCACGGCGCCATCCGCATGAGGCCATCATGAGCAACCGCACCATCTACATCGTCGACGACAACGTCGAGTTTCTCGATTCGACGCGCTTCTGGCTCAGCGGCGCGGGCTTCGACGTCAAGACCTGCAGCGACCCGCGCGAGGCCGTCGAGACGCTGGCGCAGCGTGATCGCAGCGCGCCGGCCTGCCTGATGCTCGACGTGCGGATGCCGCACCTGTCGGGCCTCGACGTGCACGACGCCCTCAACGAGCGCGATGCGCTGCTGCCGGTGATCTACATGAGCGGCCATGCCGACGTGCCGCTGGCGGTGCAGGCGATGCGCAAGGGCGCGGTCACGCTGCTCGAAAAGCCGTTCGACGAGGGCGCACTGGAGGCCGCCATCGAGCACGCCTTCCGCGAGCCGGAGCCAAGTGCCGCCGCGACCGCCGCCGAACCCGCCGACCCGGCCGCCGACGAGGCCCGGGCCCGCTACGCATCGCGCGAGGCGCGACTGACGCCGCGCGAGCGCCAGGTGCTGTCATTCGTGATCCAGGGCGTATACAACAAGAACATCGCCGATCGCATCGGCCTGTCGATCAAGACGGTCGAGCTGTACCGCGCGCGCGGCATGGGCAAGCTGCAGGCGCGCTCGGTGGCCGAACTGACCCGCATGATGGTGACCCGGCAGGCCTGAGCATGGAACTCCTTCTGGACGACGATCTCGACATCGACCTCGACCGCCTCGCGCTGCCGGGCGTCGGGCAGGTGGTAGACGATGCGCCGCAGGAACCAGCGCGTGACAGCGCCTCCAACGACCAGGCGTCGATCGGTCCGATGCCGGAAGACGTCGCCTGGTTCGAGGCGGCCTCGCCGTTCGGGCCGCTCTCGCTGTGCGTGCAGCACGGTGGCACGGTGCGGCACGCCACCGCGGCCGCCGTGGCGTTGCAGCAGGCCGGCGCGGTGCTCGACGCCCTCGACGACTGGACGGCCCTCGATCTCGACTGGCGCTGGACCGCCTTGCCGCAGGCGGCCGACGCCGGCAGCCACATGGTGCTGCGCTGGCCCGCCGACGAAGCGGTTCCGGTCTGCGCGCACCTTGTGCTGCCCTGGTTGCTGGTTCGCCGCCTGCCGGCACCGACCGGCGCGCTGGTCGAGGCTGTGCGCTGGGAGCCGGCGCAGGCAACGGTGGTCGTCGCCCAGCTGGCGCTCAGCAGCGACGAGTTCGACGCCCTGGAGCCCGGCGGCGCGGTCGTGCTGCCCGGCTCGATGCGCGCCGACTGGCGTGGGGTGTTGCGTGCCGCCGGCGAGCCGGCGGACGCCGGCGTGCCCCTCTTGCTGGCGCCGCCGCAGGCCCCGCAGGTGGTACCCCGCGAGCCGGCAGCGGGGCCGCTGGCCGGCGAAGGCGGCGCCATCGTCTGCGAGGTGCGGCTCGACACCACGCCCAGGGTCGCGATCGAACGGCTGGCGGGCTGGACGCCCGGCGAACTGGGCGACCTTGGCGCACAAGCCTGCCTGTGGCAAGGCGAAGGCACCTCCGCTCGCCGCTGCGCCAGCGGCACGCTGATGCCCTGGGGCGGCGGCTGGGCGTTGGCGCTGGAGGCCGTGCAGCCAGGGTGACGGCGGCCGCCCAGCCCCGCGGCGCCGGAATGTTTGAACCGCGCGGGCGCCCCGAGCGACTCAACGGGTCATGGACCTGACCCAATTTTCTCCGTCGTCGGCGCTGCTGACCGTGGTGGTGCTGGCGTTGGCACCGTTCGTGGCGGTGATGGTGACCTCGTTCACCAAGATCGTCGTCGTGCTCAATCTGCTGCGCAACGCACTGGGCCTGCAGCAGGTGCCACCCAACACGGTGATCAACGGCCTGGCGCTGGTGCTCAGCATCTATGTGATGTATCCGGTGGGCCTGGCGATGGGCGAGCGCGTGCAGAGCATGCAGAACATCGGCTCCAGCACGCAAAGCATGCTGAAGGCGGCCGACGCCGCGAAGGAGCCGCTGCGCGACTTCCTACTCAAGCACAGCCGGCCGGTCGAGCGCGCGTTCTTCCTGAAGACCGCGCAGCGGTCGCTCAAGCCCGAGCAGGCGGCGGCGCTGAGCGAGCGCGACTTCCTGGTGGTCGTGCCGGCGTTCGTGGTCGGCGAGCTGGCGGTCGCCTTCGAGATCGGCTTCCTGATCTTCCTGCCGTTCCTGGTGATCGACCTCGTGATCTCCAACATCCTGATGGCGATGGGCATGATGATGCTGTCGCCGACCACGGTGTCGATGCCGTTCAAGCTGCTGCTGTTCGTGCTGATCGACGGCTGGGTCAAGCTGACGCACGGCCTGATCCTCACCTACGTCTAGCCGCGGAGAACCCCATGATGCACGGCGACATCATCCAGCTGACGCAACAGGCGCTGTGGTTCGTGCTGCTGCTGTCGGCGCCGCCGATCGTGGTGGCCGCCGTGGTGGGCCTGCTGATCGCGTTCATCCAGGCCGCCACCCAGTTGCAGGAGCAGACCCTGCAATACGTGGCCAAGTTCTTCGCGATCGTGATCACCATCTTCATCACCGCGTCGATGCTCGGTGGCGGGCTCTATCAATTCGGCGACCGCGTCTTCACCGACTTCGCCGGCCTGGTGCGGCGCTAGGGCCCTCGGCACGCCGATGGAATCGCTGGCCCTCTACGGCAACCTGCGCGATGTGGCGCTGCTGCTCGGGCTGTCGGCCACCCGCGTGGCGGTGTGCTTCCTGCTGGTGCCGCTGTTCACCAACCAGTTGATTCCGGCGCTGGTGCGCAACGCGCTGTTCGTGGCCATCGCGCTGCTCAGCCTGATGCTGCAGCCGACGCCCGCGCCGCTGGTGCTGAGCAGCTGGCAGTGGCTGGCGCTGTTCGCCAAGGAGGCGCTCATCGGCGGCGTGTTGGGCTTCATGACCGCCGGCATCATGTGGGCCTTCGAGGCCGCCGGCTCGCTGATCGACACCAAGGCCGGCACCTCGCAGGCGCAGGTGCAAGACCCGATGTCTGGCCAGAGCGTCACGCTCAACGGCGCGCTGTTCGGCCGCCTGGCCAGCTTCGTCTTCATGGCCGGCGGCGGCTTCATGGTGATGGTGGGCGCGCTGCTCGAGAGCTACGCGATCTGGCCGGTGCGCGCGCCGTTCCCGCAGCTGCTGCAAGGCGGCGTGCGGCTGTTCGAGTCGGAGTTCGGCCGCATCATGGCGCTCACCTTGCTGGTGGCCGCGCCCGCGCTGGTGCTGATGTACGTGATCGAAGGCGTGCTGGGTCTGATCAACCGCTTCGCCCAGCAGCTCAACGTGTTCTCCCTGTCGCAGTCGCTGAAATCGGTGGCCGTGGTCTGGATCGTCTGGGTGCAGGTGGTGTCGCTGGTGCAACTGCTGCAGGAAGACCTGCTGTCGCGCGGCGCCGTGGCGCTGCAGACGCTGCGCGCGCTGCTCGGAGGCTAGAACGATGTCCGGCAAGAACGACGGCGGCGACAAGACCGAGAAGCCGACATCGAAGAAGCTGCAGGACGCGCGCAAGAAGGGCGACGTCGCCAAGAGCAAGGACGTCACCAGCGCGGTGGGCCTGATGGTCTGGCTGGTACTCGTGGTGCTCACCGTCAGCTTTGCCGGCTCGCGCCTGGCGATGCTGTACGACAGCCTGTTCGTCACCATCGGCCAGGGCTGGCTCAACACCGGCTTTGCCGGTGCCGCGCGCACCATCGGCGCTCAATCGGCCGAGCTGGCCATCATGCTGGTGGCAATGCTGCTGATCCCGGTGGCCGCGGTGGGCCTGCTGACCGAGTTCCTGCAGGCCGGGCCGGTGCTGACGTTCGAGAAGCTGACGCCCAAGCTGGATTCGATGAATCCGGTCGAAGGTGTCAAGCGCATGTTCAGCCTCGACAACCTGATCGAGCTGGCCAAATCGATCGCCAAGGCGGCGCTGTTGTTTACGCTCGGCTGGCTGGTGATCAAGTCGTCGCTGCCGCAGATCGTGGCGCTGGCGCGCGCCCCCGACCTGCCGATGACCGCGATCGGCGGCTTGATGTGGAGCCTGACCGTCAAGCTGATGGCCTCGTCGGTGGCCGTGTTCGCGCTGTTCGCGCTGCTCGACGCGGTGTACCAGCGCTACTCGTTCGAGAAGAAGATGCGCATGAGCATGCGCGACATCAAGCAGGAGATGAAGGAAAGCGAAGGCGATCCCTACATCAAGGCGCAGCGCCGCCAGATGGCGCAGCAGCTCGCGCAGCAGAACGCCACCCAGGCGGCGCGCGGCGCCGCCGCGCTGGTGGTGAACCCGACGCACATCGCGATCGCGATCGACTACGACCGCGAAACCTGCCCGGTGCCGACCATCGCCGCCAAGGGCGAAGACGAAGTCGCCCGCGCGATGCGTCGGGCGGCCGAGGAAGCCGGCGTGCCGATCGTGCGCAACATCCCGCTGGCGCGCGACATGCTCGCGCGTGCCGAGGTCGGCGAAATCGTGCCGAGCGACCTGTTCGACATCATCGCCGAGGTGATCCTGTGGGCGCAGGAGGTGCGTGCGCAAGTGCAGGCGCAGCGCGACGCCGACTTCGGCCAGCTCGCAGCGCTGCCACCGCGGCGCGCTGCGGCGCCCGGCGAGGATCTGACCCAGTACACCAACCCCCACTGAGGCGGCTGCCAGGAGACCGAGATGGAATCGTTCGCGATGAGCTTTGTCAGCATGCTGCTGGCGCTTGGCGTGGTAATCGCCATCGCCTGGCTCGCGCTGCGCCTGCTGCGCAACCGCCTGCAGCCGCGCGCCAAGGCCGGCAGCCCCGGCACCGACGAGACGCTGCGCTTCGTGCGCGCGCTGCCGGTGGGCGCCAAGGAGCGCGTGGTGATCGTCGAATACCGCGGCGCGCGCTGGATGCTGGGCGTGACCGCCGGCGGGATCAACACCATCGCGCAGTGGCCGGCCGACGCATCGTCGCCGGCCGACTCGCACGGCGGCGGCGCCGCTGGGCGCTGAACGGTCGGGTATTGGGGTCGCCCGCAACGCGGGGCGCGCCTAGCTGCCGAACGCACCGACTGTTCTGTTGGCCTCCCTACGAATCTAATTCAAACGTCCGCGGCGAGAAGCGCAACACAACCACGCAACACGCCGTCGGCAATTTGGTTCGCAACGGACCGGACTGCCCGGCTGGTGCGTTAAGCAACTCAACCCCCCGGGGCGGCGCAACCTTTGAACGCAATGCCTCATCAACCTGGAGTGAATCATGAGCTTCCTCGATAGCATCATCGGTGCCGCCAAGAGCGTGGTCGAAACCGTCGCCCCAATGGCCCTGGGCGCCATCTTCCCGCCTGCAGCGATGCTGGGCCCCTTGTCGAACCTGGCCACCGGCCTGCTTGGCGGCGCGCTCGGCGGCGCCATCGGCCAGCTCGGCCAGCAGTTCGGGATGCCCAACTTCGTCATGAAGCAGGCTCAAGGCATGCTGCAGGACGTGGTGTCGAAACTGCTGAAGCCGGTCGACCCGCAGTGCATGGATCATGTGGCGGACAAGGCCAGCGGCGCGGTCAAGGATCTGGTCGGCAGCATCATCAGCGACTTCAAGGACGTGTTCCAGAACTACGTCAACGACTCGCACAAGAGCGGCGAAGGCAAGGGCTGCGGCAAGGGCGGCAAGGCCGGCGGCGGGGGGGCGATCGGCTTCCGCGAACTGGCCGCGATCCTGGCCGAACTGGAGCAGAAGCAAGCCAAGAACGTGCAGAACGCCGCCAGTAAGGTTTCCGAGGCGCTGGGTGTCGACAAGAGCGAAAAGGGCGCCGAGGCGAAGCAGTTCGAGGCGATGGAAGCGTCGAAGGCGGAAGCCCAGATCTTCCAGGCCCTGTCGAGCGCGATCTCCGAAATCATGAAGAACTTCGGTGGCTCGCTGAACACGGCCGCGCGAGGCTGATCCCGATCGGGTGTCGTATCGAGGGGCGCCCTTGGGCGCCCCTTTTCGTCCCCCGTTCACAAAAGGGGCACCTATCATGCTTCAGATACCACCGAACTACTTTGTCTCGATGCAACTGGTACCGGTCTTCGAGTGGGAGCGTACCGATGCATCCGAGAATGCGCCGGCGCCCGCGCCCGCCATGAGCTCGGCACCGTCACTCGAAGGCTTCGCGGCGCCGCCACCGCCTTCGGACCCCCCTTCGTCGGACCTGCGGTTGGTCTTCAAGGGCTACGAGTGGCGGCCGATCGCCGAGCGCACGATCTTCTCGCGCGCAGACTGGGAAAGCGTCTACTGCAGCGAGGCCGACGCGCGCGAAGACGAGCGCGACCCGCATCGCAGCGAAGCGGCGCATCGCCCGACGGTGCCGCCGCCGACATCAACGCACGACCCGTTCGCCGGCATGCACGACCCTGTAGTCGACAAGCCCGAATCGTCGAAGCCCTGATCGACGATTGGGAGCGACCCTAGCTGGGAGGCGCCGCACTGGCGTGCGGCGCCTCCGTTCTGTAGGCTGACAGATCAACAAGACCGGTTGCAACGATGATCCGCGCCAACGAATTCAATCAAACCGCCGCACAGTGGGCGGCGCGACCGCTGCCGCCGGTCTCGCCGCGCACTGACGCACGCGACAGCGTGCTCTGGTTCGATGCCGCCGACACTGGCGCCGACGTCGCCATCGGCGGCCATCTGGCGCCGACGGCGCGTGGCCTGTCGGTCGAGCAGCACGCGAGCCGAGTGCTGATGCACCTGCGCGACGACGGCGATCGCCACACCTGAGCGCACGGTCGCCGACGTGAACACTGGGCTGATGGCCGACCCGCGTTGGACGCAAGCCGCCCAGGCGCTGGTCGACGGCTGCATCGATCTGCCGAACGACGAAGATCGCGTCGCGCTGCTGTCCGCCGTATGCGATGGCTTGGGCGACGACTTGTACCCTGCCTTCCTGCGCGTGCTGTCGCTAATCGGCCAGCAAGGCGACCACGCGGCGCGTGCGGCCGTGGCCAACACGTTGGTGCACGCGCTGCGCACTGGGCGCCTGCCCAGTGGCCGGCGCAGCGCCTGGGGCGCCCACGTGTCGAGCACACCGCCGGTCGGCTACGGCCACATGCGCAGCCTCGGCCCGCTCGAGTTCCTGTGCGCGTGGCACGCGCAGGCCGATCCCGCGCGCGCACTGCCGGCCGAGCAATTCCACGCCGCCGCACGTGCGCTGATGAACCTCATCGCCAGCAGCCACGATGCCCGGCGGCTGTACTGCGAGAAGCTGCTGGCCGACGTCGACGACCCGATCGCGGGCGCGCTGAGCCGACCGGCCCGCCACGCGCTGCGCGAACTGGCTCTGACTTGGGCGGCCGGCGCCGATGCACTCGACGCCAGCACGCGCTTCGTCAATGCGCTTCCGCAAGGCCGCGACGGCTCCCTCGCCTCGCGCATCGCGCAGCCCGCGCACGCGTTGCGCTGACGCGCCCGACGCGCCTTGCGCGACACCGTCGGCGAAATGGTCGCCTGGTGGCCATCGACACCGCAAGACGGGGCGGGCGATAGACTGCTGCGTCATCGATTCGGCTCACCGCTCTCACCGCTGCTGCGCTCTCCACCGATGAACGCAACCGCCATTCAACTGGAATCGGTGCTGACTTGCCCGCAGTGCGGGTACGCCAAGCGAGAGCGGATGCCGACCGATGCCTGCCAGTTCTTCTACGAGTGCCAGAGTTGCAGGACCGTGTTGCGGCCCAAGCCAGGCGACTGCTGCGTGTTCTGCTCCTACGGCTCGGTCAAGTGCCCGCCGGTGCAGATGCAGCGGTGCGGCTCGTGCCGCGGCGACTAATCGACGCCCGATCGACAGCAGTGAAAAGAGCGGCCCGCAGGCCGCTCTGATTCACCGGGATTTGGTCCAACCGGATCAATACTGCTTCCAGTCGAACCCGGGCCCGCCGTGCAGGGTGTCCCAGCCCGGGCCGCCGCGCAGCACGTCGTTGCCGCGGTTGCCGTCGATGTGGTCGTTGCCGCGCCCGCCTTCGAGCCAGTCGTTGCCGTTGCCGCCATCGACGTAGTCGTTGCCGTTGCCGGCGTGCACCACGTCGTTGCCGTTGCCGCCGTAGATGCGGTCGTTGCCGCAGCCGCCGTCGATGTGGTCGCGGCCGTTGCCACCGTTGAGCAGGTCGTTGCCGCGGCCACCGTCGATGTGGTCGTTGCCGCCACGGCCGAAGATGGCATCGTTGCCGGTGCCACCGTGCAGGTCGTCGTTGCCCGAGCCGCCGACCATCAGGTCGTTGCCCGACCCGCCGTTGGCGTGGATGCTGGCGGTGACGTTGCTGTCGACGACGAGCGTGTCGTTGCCCGACCCGAGGTTGAAGTTGGTGTTCTCGAGCTGCTGCTTGGTCATGTACTGCTTCTGGCCGTTGACGTTGACTTCGTACAGCCCAAGCAGACCGGCCAGGCCGCTGGCCTTCGAGATATGCACGTTGTCGTTGCCGGCGCCGGTGTAGAGGTTGTTGCCGATGGTGACCGATTGGGGAATCATGGTGAGCACTCCTTGAATGGATTGAGTCGATGCGACACGGTCTGTGGGACGTCCGCATCGCTGAGTTGCATTGGATGCCGATGCGTGCATCGCTCCAAGACAGCACGTTCGCCAGTTGGGGCGGCCCGCAGTTGGGGTCGCCCGCAATCGCGCTGACCGCTCGACGGCAGCGTTGTTGGATCAGCCCTCGACCACCACGCACCGCACATCGGCCTCGGCCAGCAAGGGCTCGAAGGCCGCCGGCGGCGCGCGGTCGGTGAACAGACGATCGATCTGGTCGAGCCGCGCCAGCTCCACCATCGCGGGCCGGTTGAACTTGCTGTGATCGGCGGCCAGCCAGACCTGGCGCGACTGCGCGATGATCGCCCGCGCCACCTTGACCTCGCGGTAGTCGAAGTCGCGCAGCGTGCCATCGGCCTCGATGCCCGAGATGCCGATCAGCCCGATGTCGACGCGGAACTGCCCGATGAACTCCACCGTCGCCTCGCCGATGATGCCGCGGTCGCGCGTGCGCACCACGCCGCCGGCGACGATCACTTCGCAGTCGGGGTTGTCCGACAGGATCGCCGCCACGTTGAGGTTGTTGGTGATGACGCGCAGCCCCTTGTGGTGCAGCAGCTCGCGCGCCACCGCCTCGGTGGTGGTGCCGATGTTGATGATCATCGAGCTACCGGGCGGCACCGCCTGCGCCACCGCGCGCGCGATCTGCCGCTTGGCCTGCTCGTTCAGGTGCTGGCGCTGGCGGTAGCCGATGTTCTCGGTGGTCGAGCTCGGCACGCGAGCACCGCCATGAAAGCGCGCCAGCAACCCCGCGTCGGCCAGCAGGCCGACATCGCGGCGCACGGTCTGCAGCGTGAC
>DASURM010000118.1:0-3449 GCA_036280035.1 Burkholderiaceae bacterium
TTCACGCTGATCGACGTGCGCCGCGCCGAGAAGCGCTGCGCCGACGGCGACGAGATCGCCGGCACCCAGTGGCGCGACCCCGCGCGCTGGCTCGACTGGAAGGACGAGATCTCTGCCTCGCTGCCGGCCGTCGTCTACTGCGCCTTCGGCCACGAGATCAGTCAGGGGCTGACCGCCGCGCTGCGCGCGTTGGGCGTCGATGCGCGCCACCTCGAAGGCGGCATCGCCGCATGGCGCGCCGCCGCGCTGCCGCTGCAGGAGGTCGCCGAGTGAACACGCGGCAGGGGCCCTCGCTGGCGCTGCTGTATCCGGGCGACCGCGCGGCGCGCGATCGCGCCGATCCCGCCGAGAGCCGTTTCGCCGCATTGTTCGAGGCCTGCCAGGCCGCCGGCATCCGCGCCCAGCCGGCGGTGTACCACGACGACTTCGCCGACGAGGTGCGCGCGCAGTTGTGCGCCGTCGACGGCGTGCTGGTCTGGTGCAACCCGATCGAGGCGGGGCGCCGGCGCGATCGACTCGATGCGATGCTGCGCGAGGTAGCGCGCGCGGGCGTGCTCGTCAGCGCACACCCCGACACGATCCTCAAGCTCGGCACCAAGGACGTGCTGGTGCGCACGCGCGACCTGCCGTTCGGCAGCGACGTGCAGCGGGTGGATTCGTTGCAGCAACTGCGCCGCGAATTGCCGCAACGCCTGCGACATGGCGCGCGCGTGCTCAAGCAGGTCCGGGGGCACAGCGGCATCGGCGTGTGGCGCGTCGAGTTGGCCGACCGGCCCGGCGACGCGTCGCGGCTGCGGCTGCGCCAGGCCGCGCGCGGCAGCGAGGAGGCGGTGGTGGACCTCGATGCGTTGGCGCAGGCGATGGCGCCGTACTTCGAGCCCGACGCTGGTGGCCACATGGTCGACCAGGCCTGGCAACCGCGCCTGACCGATGGCATGGTGCGCGCCTACCTGGTGGCCGACCGCGTGGCCGGCTTCGGCCACCAGGCGGTCAACGCACTGTACCCTGCGATCGGTGGACAGCCCGCCCCGTCGGCGGGACCGCGGCTGTACCACGGCGCCGACGACCCGCGGTTCCAGGACCTCAGGGCGCGGTTGGAGTCGGGTTGGCTGGCGTTGCTGCGCGAATGCACCGGCGTGTCCGCCGAGCGGCTGCCGCTGCTGTGGGACATCGACTTCCTGTTCGGCGAAGCCACCGCCGGGGAACCGGTGCGCTACGTGCTGTGCGAGATCAACGTCAGCAGCGTCTCGCCGTTCCCGCCGTCGGCGATCGCGCCGCTGGTGGCGGCGCTCGAGGGGCGTCTGACGCGGCGGTGAAATTGCGCTCGCCGACCCGATGTATCGTTCGCGACGGATGACCAAGCCAGCGAAGACACCGCGCCGGGTTCGCCACACGCTGCTGTCGGCGCTCGATCTGTGGGCCACCGTGGGGCCGTTCGTGCTGCTGGCGCTGCTGCTGCTGGCCGGCGCCTACTGGCTGCTGAACCCGACGCCGCCGCGCCGCATGGTGCTGGCCACCGGCGCCGAGCGCGGCGCCTATGCCGAGTTCGGCGCGCGCTATGCCAAGCTGCTCGCCGCCGAGGGCATCAAGATCGAACTGCGCACCACGCAAGGCGCGGTCGAGAACCTGGCGCTGCTGCGCGACCCGGGCTCGGGCGTCGACGCCGCCTTCGTGCAGGGCGGCGTCGAGGGCCCGGGCCAGGGCAGCGACGACGCGCAGGATCTGACATCGCTCGGCAGCCTGTTCTACGAACCGGTGTGGTTGTTCTACCGCGAGGATTCGGCGCGACGGCTGCTGAAGCAGCCCGAGTTGAACAGCCTCGCGCAGCTCGCCGGGTGGCGCGTCAACGCCGGAACGGACGGCAGCGGCACGCGCCAACTGGTGCGGCAGCTGCTCGAGGCCAACGAGGTCAAGCTCGATGCGCTGACGCTGCTCAGCGACGAGACCACGCCCGCGGTGATGGCGTTTCTCGAGGGCCGCAGCGACGCCATCGTGTTCGTGTCGGCGCCGGAGTCGCTGATGGTGCAGATGCTGTTGCGTACGCCGGGCGTGCAGCTGTTCGACTTCGCGCAGGCCGAGGCCTACGCACGGCGCTTCGCGTTCCTGAGCGCGGTGACGCTGCCGCGCGGCATCGTCGACCTCGCGCAGGATCAGCCGCCGCACGACGTGCGCATGATCGCGCCCACCGCGATGTTGGTGGCGCGCGAGGGCACGCATCCGGCGCTGCTGCAGCTGCTGGTGCAGGCGGCGGCGCAGGTGCACGGCGGCGCGGGCTGGTTCCAACGCAAGGGCGACTTCCCGAACACGCGCAACACCGCGATCCCGATCTCGCCGGAGGCCGAGCGCTTCTACAAGGGCGGGCTGCCGTGGCTGCAGCGCTACCTGCCGTTCTGGCTGGCCAACCTGGTCGAGCGCATGGCGGTGGTGCTGATCTCGATCATCGCGGTGCTGATCCCGCTGTCGCGGGTGCTGCCGCCGCTGTACGCGTTTCGCATCCGCTCGCGCGTGTTCCGCTGGTACGGCCAGCTGCGTGGGGTCGAGGAGGCGATCGGCAAGCGCCCGCCGCACGAGCTGCGCGCCGACCTCGACAGCATCGAGGCCAGGGTCGAGCGCGTGCACATTCCGCTGTCGTATGCCGACGAGCTGTACGCGCTGCGCAGCCACATCGAAATGGTGCGCGGCCGCCTGCCGATCCCGGCCGAACGCGACGAGGGCAGGGGCCTGCCCTCGTCGCGGTGAGTTACCCGCGCTTACTGCTTCGGGGCTTCCTTCTTGGTGCTCTCCTTGTGAGCGGTCTTTTCCTTCTTCGCCGACTTCTTGTGCTTCTTGGCCGGGGTGGTCTTGGCGGCCGGCTCGGCGGCATTGGCGGCATTGGCGGCATCGGCGGCCATCGCGGGGGCAGCCAGCGCGGCAGCGATTGCAAGGACGAGGGGGGTGATCAGCTTGGTCATGACGCTCTCTTTCGTTGAGGTGATTCGGGTGCTCGTCATTCAGGTTGTTGCAAGTTTCGGCCCGACGATCGATTGACCCTGACTCTTCACGTACGAGCAGGCATTCGGTTGACAACCGCGGCCGTGCCGCGTGTGTCGGCACGTGAGGTCTTGGGTCGAGCGCTCGTTCGATTCGCGAGGCGAACGACTACGATGATCGCATGCCCGGCGCCGAGGTCGGCGGCAGCGGGCCACGCAAGAGAAGGAGGCAGCATGGCGGCAATCTCTTTCGTCGGTGTCGACGAGCTGGCCGCCCGGGTGCCACCGGGGGCGAGCGTCACGGTGCAGAAGGGCGACGAGCGCGACGTGCCGATGGCGCTGGCGCATGCGCTGGTGCGCCGCGGTGTGCGCGGCCTGCATCTCGTGACGCTGCCGACCGCGGCCTATCCGGCCAGCGGCATGATGGTCGACCTGCTGATCGGCACCGGCTGCGTCGATTCGGTGGAGACCTCGGGCATC
>DASURM010000119.1:0-5560 GCA_036280035.1 Burkholderiaceae bacterium
TCTGGGTCGATCACGACGCGCTGGCCGCCGCCTTCGACATGGAAGGCGCCATCGACCACCTGTCGATCCAGCTCGCGCCGTGGGCGAGCGAGCGCGCCGTCGCCGAACGGCTGCGGCCGCTGCTGACGCCGTACGGCGGGCGCGAGGCGTACGGGCGCGACGAACAGACGTCGCACGCGATGCTCGACAACGAGATCAAGGAGCAGCGCGTGCTCGGCACCGTGCTGCCGGTGATCTTCCTGGCGGTGGCGGCGTTCCTGCTCAACGTGGTGGTGTCGCGCCTGGTGGCCACGCAGCGCGAGCAGATCGCCACCCTCAAGGCGGTGGGCTACCGCAACCGTCACATCGCCGCGCACTACCTGAAGATGGTGCTGCTGATCGTCGCCGCCGGCCTGGTGCTCGGCGTCGTGCTGGGCGACTGGCTGGGTGGCCTGATCGCCGGCCTGTACGCCGAGTTCTTCCACTTCCCGTCGTTCGTGCACTTCGTGCCGCCGTGGCTGCTGGCGGTCAGCGGCGGCATCACGCTGGCCACCGCGGTGGGCGGCACGTTGAACGCCATCGTCGCCAGCGTGCGGCTGGCGCCGGCCGAGGCGATGCGCCCGCCCGCGCCGGACCGCTACCGTCGCATGCTGCTCGAGCGGCTGGGCATCGGCGGCATGCCGCCGGCGCTGCGCATGATCATCCGCAACCTCGAGCGCCGGCCGCTGCGCTCGGGGCTCGCGATCCTCGGCGTCGCCGCGGCGGTGGCGATCGTGGTGCTCGGCAACTTCGTGCGCGACGCGATCGACATCATCGTCGACACCCAGTTCAACCTGGTGCTGCGCGGCAACGTCACGCTTTGGACGGCCGAGGTGGTCGACGACGGCGCCGGCCGCGAGCTGGCACGCCTGCCCGGGGCCACCGCGGTCGAGTCGCTGCGTTTCGTGCCGGTGACCTTCGTGCGCGGGCACCGTCGCGAGCGCAGCATCATTCGCGGCTATCACGGCCGCGCCGTGTTGTACCGGCTGATCGACGGCGATCTGCGCGAGGTGCTGCTGGAGGGTCGTGGCCTGGTGCTGAACGAGCGCCTGGCCGAGAAGCTCGGCGCGCGCCGCGGCGACACCGTTCGCGTCGAGGTGATCGAAGGCCGCGGGCAGACGCTGAAGCTGCCGGTGTCGGCGATCGTGCCGGAGATGATGGGTCTGAACGCCTACATGGACCGGCGCGAGCTGAACCGTCTGCTCGGCGACGGCGACGTATCCACCGGCTTCGTCGTCGCCACACCGCGCGGTCGCGAGACCGCGCTGCTGCAGGCCAGCCGCGAGCTGCCGCGCATCGCCGGCGCTTGGAGCAAGGCCACGATGCTGCGCAACATGGAGGACATCAGCGCGCGCAACGTGCGCATCATGGGGACGGTGCTGACCGCCTTCGCGGTGGTGATCGCGGTGGGCGTGGTCTACAACAATGCCCGCATCGCGCTGGCCGAGCGCGCGTGGGAGCTGGCCAGCCTGCGCGTGCTCGGCTTCACCCGCGGCGAGGTGTCGACCCTGCTGCTGGGCGAGCTGGCGATCACGATCGCCGTCGCGCTGCCACTGGGCATGCTGCTCGGCTGGGGCTTGACCTACCTCGTGGTCGAGCTGATGAAGTCCGACCAGTTCCACTTCCCGGTGGCGGTCGCTGCGCGCACCTACGCCTGGGCCGGTCTCAGCGTGGTGGCGGCCGGCCTGGCCAGCGCGCTGGTGGTGCGGCGGCGCATCGACCGTCTGGACATGGTGTCGGCATTGAAGGCAAGGGATTGACGATGAAGATCAAGCGCTCGTGGGTGTTGAGCGGGCTGGGTGCCGCGGCGACGCTGGCGGTGCTCGCCTGGGCGTTCGCGCCGCGGCCGGTCGAGGTCGAGGTGGCCGCCGTGACGCAGGGTCACTTCGAGAGCGCCGTCGAGGAGGACGGCAAGACCCGGCTGCGCGACCGCTACGTGGTGGCGGCGCCGCTGGCCGGCGTGCTGTCGCGCGTGACGCTGCGCGAGGGCGATGTCGTCGAGGCCGGCGCCGTGGTGGCCACGCTGCAACCGGTGCTGCCGCCGCTGCACGACCAGCGCACGCTGCGCGAGCTGCGCGTGCGCGTCACCACCGCGCGGGCACTGGCCGACCGCGCCCAGGCTCAGGCCGGCGCGGCCGAGATCGAGCTGGCGCGCTCGCGCAACGAGCTCGAGCGCAGCGAGGAGCTGGCGCGCGGCGGCTTCATCTCGCGCAACCGGCTCGACAACGACACGCTGCTGGTGCGCACGGCGCAGAAGAACGTCGAGTCGGCGATCAACGCGCGCCGCGCCGCCGGCTACGAGGTCGAGCAGGCGCTGGCCGCGCTGGCGGCGGTGGAGCGCGGCGCGCCCGGCGCGGGCTTCGTGCTGCGCTCGCCGGCGAACGGCCGCGTGCTGCGCGTGGCGCAGACCAGCGAGACGCCGCTGGCCGCGGGCACGCCGTTGATCGAGATCGGCGACACGCGGCAGCTCGAGGTGGTGGCCGAGCTGCTGACCACCGAGGCGCTGCAGCTGCGCCCCGGCGCCCCGGTGGCGATCGAGCGCTGGGGTGGCCCGCGCGCGCTGGCGGGGCACGTGCGGATCGTCGAGCCCGGCGCGTTCACCAAGGTGTCGGCGCTCGGGGTCGAGGAGCAGCGGGTGCGCGTGCTGATCGACCTCGACAGCCCAGCCGAGCAATGGCAGACGCTCGGCGACGGCTATCGCGTCGGCGTGCGCATCGTCACGCGTGCGATCGACAACGTCACGCTGGTGCCTGCCAGCGCGCTGTTCCCGCTGGCAGGCAACGGCAGCGGCGCGACGGCCGATGTGCCCGATGCGATGGCGATGTTCGCGTTCGAGCAGGGCCGCGCGCGGCTGCGCCCGGTGGAAGTGGCGGCGCGCAACGCCCAGGTGGCGTGGGTGCGGCACGGCGCGCGCGCCGGCGACACCGTGATCGTCTACCCGCCGCCCAGCGTGGGCGACGGCGCGCGCGTGAGAGTGCGTGCCCGCTGAGGCGAGGCTCGGCGCCCCGTGCGCGGCCGAGTCGACGACGCGTCGCGATCGCGCCCGGCGCGATCAGCCGACCGTCAGCTTCTTGCTCGCCGAGCTGGCCTTCTTCGGCAGCATCAGCTCCAGCACGCCGTTGGCGTACTTGGCGTCGGCCTTGCCGTCGTCGACCGCGCTGGCCAGCGTGAAGCTGCGGCTGGCGTAGCCGTACTCGCGCTCGGAGCGCAGCACGCGGCTGCCCTTCTTCTCTTCTTTGTCCTTCTTGACCTCGGCGCTGATAGTCACCAGGTTGCCCTCGATGCGCACGTCGATGTCTTCCTTGCGCACGCCGGGGATCTCGGCCTTGACGACGTAGTTGTCGTCGTGCTCGGTGAGGTCGAGCTTGATCGTCGGTGCCACATTGGCGACATCGGCGCGCCAGGGCCGCAGAAAGCCGCGAAAGGCATCGTCGAACAGATCGACGTCGAATGGATGGCTGACTCGCAATGGGTTCATTGCTTCCTCCTTGGTGAACCGGGCACGTCGCCCGGCTAGAAGATCCTCGCGCGATCGCCGCCCCGGCGGGTTGACTCCACGCAAGGCCCTACACGCCGCAGCATCGGCCGCGACAACCAGGGCGCGGCGCTTGACGCCACCGCTGCACAGGCCTAAGGTCGCGCTCCCGCCCCGAGGGCCAGACGGCCCGCCTCGGCGCGCGGACCCCAAGGGCCATGTCGGGCCGCCGCTGCAGCCAAGAGCTGCCATGAGGAGACCCGCATGCCTGCTTTCATCACGCTGGCCAGTTTCACCGAACAGGGCGCACGCACCATCAAGGACTCGCCCAAGCGCTACGAAGCCTTCAAGTCGGCCGCCGAGGCCGCCGGCGTCACCATCAAGAGCGTGCACTGGACCACCGGCGCCTACGACCTCGTCATCGTCGCCGAAGGCCCCGAAGACGCGGTGATGTCGCTGGCCCTGAAGACCGCCGCGCTCGGCAACGTGCGCACGCAGACGCTGCGCGGCTTCAACGTCACCGAGATGCGCAAGCTGGTGGCCGACCTGAAGTGACCTTGCCACGCGCGGGCCCGCGGGGTCCGCGCGGGCGATCGGCGACACCTGCCTGAGAATCCGGTTGCCGAGCGGCGGGGTCGCGTGCAATCCTGCAGCGACCCCGTTTGCGGCAACCCGATGAGCGAACCCACCCGAACCGCAGAAGCCGACCTCGCGCATTGGCGCACCTGGGTCGGACGCACCGAGCAGCGCAGCGACCGCATCGACGGTGCGGCGCTCGACGCGCTCGCGGCGACGCTCGACCGCGACGATCCGCCGGCGCGCGCCGGCGACGCGGTGCCGCCGCTGGCGCACTGGTTGTTCTTCCTTGCAGCGGCACGGCAGTCCGAACTGGGCGCCGACGGCCATCCGCGGCGCGGAGGCTTCCTGCCGCCGATCGCGCTGCCGCGACGCATGTGGGCTGGCGGGCGGCTGACGTTTCAGCATGCATTGCAAGTCGGCGACGAGGTCGTGCGCACCTCGCGCATCGTTGGCGTCGATGCCAAGAGCGGCCGCAGCGGTCGGCTCGCGTTCGTGACCGTGCGCCACGAGATCGCGGGCCCGCGCGGGCCGGCTATCGTCGAGGAGCACGACATCGTCTATCGCGACCCGCCACGGGCCGCGGCGGCGGAGCCGGCCGCCGCGCCGGCCGACGAAGCCTTCTCGCGTCGCATCGCGCCCGACCCGGTGCTGCTGTTCCGCTACTCGGCGCTCACCTTCAACGGCCACCGCATCCACTACGACCGCCGCTACGCCACCGAGGTCGAAGGCTATCCGGGGCTGGTCGTGCACGGCCCGCTGATCGCCACGCTGCTGGTCGACCTGCTGCACCGCGAGCGGCCGGCGGCGGCGATCCGGCGCTTCGCGTTCACCGCCAGGTCGCCGCTGTTCGACGGTCAGCCGTTTCACGTCTGCGGCCGCTTCGACGACGGCCAACGCAGCGCTGCACTGTGGGCGCGCGACGATCGAGGTGCGCTGGCGATGCAGGCCAGCGCCGAACTGGCCTGAGGCGGCATCTCACGATGACCACCCCCCCCTCGCACGCCGAACTGCGCGACGCCGTGCGCGCGCTGTGCGCGCAGTTCCCCGACGCCTACCACCGCGAGGTCGATGCCAGGCGCGGCTACCCCGAGGCGTTCGTCGACGCGCTGACCAAGGCCGGCTGGATGGCCGCGCTGATCCCGCACGAGTACGGCGGCTCGGGCCTGGGGCTGACCGAAGCGTCGGTGATCATGGAGGAGATCAACCGCTCGGGCGGCAACTCGGGCGCCTGCCACGGCCAGATGTACAACATGGGCACGCTGCTGCGCCACGGTTCGTCGCAGCAGAAGCAGCGCTACCTTCCCAAGATCACCAACGGCGAGTTGCGGCTGCAGGCGATGGGCGTCACCGAGCCGTCGACCGGCACCGACACGACCAAGATCAAGACGACCGCCACCAGGAAGGGCGATCGCTACGTCGTCAACGGCCAGAAGGTGTGGATCTCGCGCATCCAGCACTCGGACCTGATGATCCTGCTCGCGCGCACGA
>DASURM010000120.1:0-6049 GCA_036280035.1 Burkholderiaceae bacterium
GGCCGACGCGCGGGGGGACAAGACGCAAGACTTAAGCGACAACAACCCCAGCGCGAGCGCTCGCGGCGCCAGTCAACCCTGGCTCATCGCCTTACTCATCCGCTGCATGAAACCCGAGTCGTGCGCCGGATCCATCCACCGCACCACCACCACCGCCCGGTGCGCGGGCTCGATCCACACCAGGTGCCCGCCGGCGCCGACCATGCAGTGCGCCTGCGTCGACGCGCCGGGGAACGTGCGGCCTTCGCGGTTGAGCCACAGCAGCCAGCCGTAGAACGGCGCGATCGCGCACGGCTCGCGCATGCGCTGTACCCACGCCGCGGGGATCAGCTCCCTGCCCTGGTGGCTCCCGTCGTCGAGCAGCAACTGGCCGAGCCGCGCCTGGTCGCGCGCCGAGATCGACACGCCGGCGCCCCAGTGCGTCCCGCCGGGCACCGATTGCACCTTGCGGCCAGCGAGGTCGACCCAGGCGTCGTCGTAGCCGCGCCAGCGCCAGTTCGCGCTGCACTCCAGCGGCTGCATCAGCGCCTCGTCGAACACTTCGGGCAGCGGGCGGCCGAACAGGTGCAGCAGCGCCAGCGAGAGCTGGTTGATGCGCACGTCGTTGTATTCCCAGTAGCTGCCCGGTGATTGCAGTGGCCGCGCGTCGCCCTTGCGGCCGGCGGGCGGCCGCGGGTCGTGCGACACATGGCGGTAGCGATCCACCGTGTCGGGGATGCCGAACGAGGAGCCCTCCCACTCGCTGGTCTGCTCCAGCAGATGGCGCCAGCGGACGCCGCGGTTGTGCGGCGTGTCGAAGCCGATGCCGGGCAGCCGCGCTGCGACCGGCTCGTCGACATCGGGCAGCAGACCCTGGCCGTGCGCAACGCCGGCGAGCATCGCCAAGTAAGTCTTGGCGACGCTGAAGGTGAGGTCGGCGCGCTCGGGCTCGCCCCATGCGGTGGCCACTCGCCCGTGCTGCAGCACGATGCCCGACACGCCGCCGCGCGGATGCACCGGCCCGCGCAGGGTGTTGAACGGCGGCGGGTCGTCGTGGTGCACGCCCCAACGCAGCGGCTCGTCGAACGGGTCGCGCGGCCAGCCGATCTCGTGCGCCATTGCGAAGTCGATGGCGTCACGAAAGCGCTGTTCGGGATTCATGGCACCCACTGTACGCAACTTGGGGCGGCCCGCACGGCGCGGCCGCGTCACAATAGCCTCTCATGAATCGCCACGTCAGCCTGCTGGGCGCGCCAACCGACATCGGCGCGGGCGCGCGCGGCGCCAGCATGGGGCCCGAGGCCATGCGCGTCGCGCTGCTGCAACCCACGCTCGAAGGGCACGGCATCGAGGTGATCGACCGCGGCAACCTGACGGGCCCGGCCAATCCATGGCAGCCGCCGCGCGACGGCTACCGCCATCTCCCCGAGGTGGTGCAGTGGTGCCGCACGGTGCACGAGGCGGTGCACGCCGAGCTGCAGCGCGCGCGCCTGCCGATCCTGCTCGGCGGCGACCACAGCCTGGCGATCGGTTCGATCGGCGCGGTGGCGCGCCACTGTCGCGAGGCCGGCAAGAAGCTGCGCGTGCTGTGGCTCGACGCCCACGCCGACTTCAACACCAATTTGCTGACGCCCAGCGGCAACCTGCACGGCATGCCGGTGGCATGTCTGTGCGGGCAGGGGCCGCAGGAGCTGATCGAGATCGGCGGCAAGGTGCCGGCGCTGAACGCCAAGCACCTGCGCCAGATCGGCATCCGCAGCGTCGACCCCGGCGAGAAGAAGCTGGTGCATGCCGCCGGGCTCGAGGTGTTCGACATGCGCTACATCGACGAGATGGGCATGCGCCAGGCGATGGAGCTGGCGCTGGCGACGATCGACGCGCGCACGCACCTGCACGTCAGCTTCGACGTCGACTTCCTCGATCCCGAAATCGCGCCGGGCGTCGACACCACGGTACCCGGCGGCCCCACCTACCGCGAGGCGCAGTTGTGCATGGAGATGATCGCCGACACCGGCGCGCTGGCGTCGCTCGACGTGATGGAGCTGAACCCCGCGTGCGACGTGCGCAACAAGACGGCCGACCTCGCCGTCGACCTGATCGAGAGCCTGTTCGGCAAGAGCACGCTGATGAGGCGCCCCCCCGATGCGCCATAGCGGCCCCCGCTGGTGGCGGCCACAGTGAGCATCGCAGCCATCGAATTCGACGCTGTGGTCATCGGCGCCGGCATCGCCGGCGCGTCGTTCGCGCACGCGCTGGCGCCGCATGCGCGCGTGCTGCTGCTCGAGCGCGAAGACCAACCCGGCATGCACAGCACCGGCCGCAGCGCGGCGATGTTCATGGAGAGCTACGGGCCGCCGCAGGTGCGCGCGCTCACGCGCGCCAGCCGCGCGTTCTACGAGCGACCGCCGGCGGGCTTCGCCGACACGCCGATCCTGAGCGCGCGCGGCGCACTGTACGTCGGCTGGCAGGGGCAGCAGGCGGCACTCGACGGCATGCTGCGCGAGTTGCGCGCCACCGGCTCGACGGTCGAGCGCATCGACGCCGCGCAGTGCTTGCGCCGCGTGCCGGTGCTGCGCGCCGAGGGTCTGGTCGGCGGCGTGCTCGAAGTCGATGCGATGGACATCGACGTGCACGCGTTGCACCACGGCTTCCTGCGCGGCTTCAGGCGCGCCGGGGGTGCGCTGTGGTGCGGCGCCGAATTGCTCAGCGCCGAACACGGCAGCAGCGGCTGGACGATCACGCTCGCCGACGGTCGGCGCGTCGTGGCACGCACGCTGGTGAACGCCGCCGGCGCCTGGGCCGACGAGGTGGCGCGCCGCTGCGGCGCGCAGCCACTGGGCATCCAGCCCAAACGGCGCAGCGCGTTCACGTTCGCGGCGCCGGACGGCGTCGACGCCCGCGGCTGGCCGACGGTGGCCGACGTCGACGAGCGCTGGTACTTCAAGCCCGACGCAGGGCAATTGCTCGGCTCGCCGGCCAACGCCGACCCGGTGCCGGCGCACGACGTGATGCCCGAGGAGCTCGACATCGCCACCGGCATCGCGGCGATCGAGGCGGCCACCACGCTGACCATCCGACGGCCGGCGCGCACCTGGGCCGGGCTGCGCAGCTTCGCGCCCGACGGCGAGCTGGCGATCGGCTGGGACGCGCAGCGCAGCGGCCTGTTCTGGCTCGCCGGCCAGGGCGGCTACGGCATCCAGAGCGCGGCCGGCGCGGCCGAGCTTGCCGCCGCGCTGTGGCGCGGCGCGGCGCTACCCGCTGCGCTGCAGGGCGTGGCCGCGCAGGCGCTCGAGCCGGCGCGCTTCGCGCGCTGACGCGGGCAAGCACGCTGGCGCAGATCGTCGCTGCCCGACACGATCGGCGCTCACCGGACACGATCGGCGCCAGCCGCGCCGCCGGTGCGAAGGAGACGGCCTCGATGAATCCCCCACCCGATTGCCGCAACCCAGGGCTGCCTCGTCGCGCGCTGCTGCAAGGCGCTGTTGCCGCGGCGCTGACGCCGTGGTCGAGTGCACGCGCACAACAGCGCCCCCAGGTGGCTCCGCCGCCGCCCCCCAAGGGGGTTGAGTCGAGTGGCCAAGCCACATCGACTCGAGATCGTCTGCCGATCTTCGACGCCCACGTGCACTACAGCCACGACGCGGTGCAACTCGTGCCGCCGGCGCAGGCGGTACAGATCCTGCGCGAAGCCGGCCTGAAGGGCGTGTTCGTGTCGTCGTCGGACGACGACGGCACGCAGCAGCTGCTGGCCGCGGCACCCGACCTGGTGGTGCCCGAGCTGCGGCCGTACCGCACGCGCGCCGACACCAGCGGCTGGACGCGCGAGCCGGCGATCGTCGGCTACCTCGAGCAGCGGCTGGCCAGGTACCGCTACGCCGGCATCGGCGAATTCCACCTCTACGGCGCCGACGCCGAGCTGCCGGTGCCGCAGCGCATGGTGGCGCTGGCTCGCGAGCGCGACCTGCTGCTGCATGCGCACAGCGATGCCGATGCCGTGCAGCGGCTGTTCAGGGCCTGGCCGCAGGCGCGCATCCTCTGGGCGCACTCGGGTTTCGACCGACCCGACGCGGTGCGCGCGATGTTGCGCCGGCACGCGCAGCTGTGGTGCGACCTCGCCTATCGCACCGACCAGGCCTCGGGCGGCAAGGTCGATGCCGCGTGGCGCGAAGCGTTCAGCGAGTTTCCCGACCGCTTCATGGTCGGCACCGACACCTTCACGCCCGAGCGCTGGCACTACATCGGGCCGCACGCCGACTACTCGCGTGGCTGGCTGGCCGACCTGCCGGAGCCCTTGGCCGAGCGCATCGCATGGCACAACGCCGAAGCGGTGCTGCGCGGCGCCTGGCAGAAGAAGACGTGAGGCACCTGCTCGCCGTCGCCACGCTGCTGGCCGCCGCCGGTGCGCAGGCCAGCGACGACTGCGGCGCGATGCTGCAGGCGCCGCATGCGATGCGCGCCCAGGGCCAGGGCTACACGGTGGCCTTCGTGCCGCAGCCGGCGCCGCTGGCCAGCGGGCGCCACTTCGCGCTCGATGTCGCGGTGTGCGCGGCGCCCGGCGCTGCGCTGCCGAAGAGCCTGCGGGTCGATGCCGACATGCCCGCCCACCGGCACGGCATGAACTACCGCGCCACGGTGGCCGCGCGCGACGCAGGGCGCTACCGCGCCGAAGGGTTGATGCTGCACATGCCGGGGCGCTGGCGTTTCATCTTCGACCTCGCGCTCGACGGCCGCGTCGCGCGCTTGACGCACGAGGTCGACGTACCGTGAACCGGTACTGGGCGCTGGCGTGCGTCGCATTCGTCTTGCTGGGGGCCGGCGCGGCCAAGCGCGCTCTCGCCGACGCGGTGACCTACGGCGCCGACGAGCAGCGCCGCATCCTGGCGCACGGCCCTTGGCCGCCGCCCGCGGCGCGCGACCCGGGCAACGCGCAGGCGGGCCGGCGCGACGCGATCGCCCTCGGCGAATTGCTGTTCTTCGACGTGCGGCTGTCGGGCGATGGTCGTTTCGCCTGCGCCACCTGCCACCAACCGGCGCTGGCCTTCGCAGACGGCCAGCGTCGCTCGCTCGGCCGCGGCGGGGTGCTCGACCGCAACGCGCCGACGCTGTGGAACGCGGTGCACGAACGCTGGTACGGCTGGGATGGCGCGGCCGACAGCCTGTGGAGCCAGGCGATCCGGCCGATCGTCGACGCGCGCGAGATGAGCACCACGCCGGCGCAGGTGCGGGCGCTGGTCGCCGGCGACGGCGAGCTGGCCTGCCGCTACCGCCGCACGTTCGGCAGCGCGGCGGCAACCGGGGCCGACGACGAGATCGTCCTCGTCAACGCGGCCAAGGCGATCGGCGCCTTCGTCGCCACGCTGGTGTCGGGCCGCACGCCGTTCGACGATTTTCGCGACGCGCTCGCGCGCGGCGATCAGGCCGCGATGGCGCGCTATCCGGCGTCGGCGCAGCGTGGACTGAAACTCTTCGTCGGCCGCGGCCGCTGCGCGCTGTGCCACACGGGGCCGATGTTCAGCCACGGCGAGTTCGGCGACACCGGACTGGGCTTCTTCGTGCGCCCGGGCGTTGTCGATCCGGGCCGCCACGGCGGCATCGCGGCGCTGCGCGCGAGCCGCTACAACCTGCTCGGCCGCTTCAGCGATTCGCCGGCCGACAGTGCGGATGCGATCAAGACGCGGCACGTCGAGCCGCAGCACCGCAACTTCGGCGAGTTCAAGGTGCCGAGCCTGCGCAACGTGGCGCTGACCGCGCCGTACATGCACGACGGCCAACTGGCGACGCTGGACGACGTGCTCGCGCACTACTCGGAGTTGAACCTCGAGCGCCTGCACGCCGATGGCGAGCGCATCCTCGAGCCGCTGCACTCGAGCGCAGGCGAGAAGGCCGACCTGCTGGCGTTCCTGCGCACGTTGAGCGACCCGCGCGCCGGCGCGTGGCAAACCGAGTCGTCTCTGCCGAAATGCGAGGCGGCGGGTTGAGGCACGACCCGTTCGATCGGCGGCACGCCCCGACGACCGCTACCGCGCGCGCTTGACCGACAGCGACTCGAGCCAGCGGCCGATGCGCGTGG
>DASURM010000121.1:0-4715 GCA_036280035.1 Burkholderiaceae bacterium
CGTACTACTTCTTCAAGCTGATCCAGCGCATTCGGCAGATCCTGCCGTCGTGGTTCCCGGCCATCGGCCTGGAGGGCGGGCGCATCAACATCGTGCCGGTCGACTTCGTGGTGGCGGCGATCGACCACATCTCGCACCGCAAAGAGATCACCGGCCAGTGCTACCACCTGGTCGACCCGATGGGCTACCGCGTCGGCGACGTGCTGGCCATCTTCGCCAAGGCCGCGCACGCGCCGAAGATGAGCGTGTTCGTCAACGCCGCGCTGCTCGGCTTCGTGCCCAAGGGCGTCAAGAAGAGCCTGATGGCGCTGGCGCCGGTGCGGCGCATCCGCAACGCGGCGATGAAGGACCTGGGGCTGCCCGACGACATCCTGGAATTCGTCAACTACCCCACGCGCTTCGACCGCCGCGCCACCGACGCCGCGCTGAAGGACAGCGGCATCGAATGCCCCGACCTGCACGACTACGCCTGGGCGTTGTGGGACTACTGGGAGCGCCACCTCGACCCCGACCTGTTCATCGACCGCACGCTCAAGGGCAAGGTCGGCGGCAAGGTGGTGCTGGTCACCGGCGGCAGCTCGGGGATCGGGCTGGCGGCGGCGTGCAAGTTCGCCGAGGCCGGCGCGGTGACGATCGTCTGCGCGCGCGACGAAGGCAAGCTCGGCGATGCGCTCGAGGAGATCGCCGCTTACGCGAAGGCGCGCGGCAACGAGCACCCCAAGGTGTTCAGCTACAGCGTCGACATCGCCGACGCGCAAGGCTGCGCCGATTTCGTCAAGGCGCTGGAGGCCGAGCACGGCGGCGTCGATTTCCTGATCAACAACGCCGGCCGCTCGATCCGCCGCGCGATCGAGGCGAGCTACGACCGCTTCCACGACTACGAGCGCACGATGCAGCTCAACTTCTTCGGCTGCCTGCGCGTGACGATGGGCCTGCTGCCGGGCATGGTGCGCAAGCGCAAGGGCCATGTGGTCAACATCAGCTCGATCGGCGTGCTGACCAACGCGCCGCGCTTCTCGGCCTACGTGGCGAGCAAGGCGGCGCTCGACGCCTGGACGCGCTGCGCGTCGAGCGAGTTCGCCGATCAGGGCATCACCTTCACCACCATCAACATGCCGCTGGTGCGCACGCCGATGATCGCGCCGACCCAGATCTACAACAACGTGCCGACGCTGGCGCCCGAGGAGGCGGCCGACATGATCGCGCAGGCCTGCGTCGACAAGCCGGTGCGCATCGCGACCAGGCTGGGCGTGTTCGGCGAGATGCTGCACGCGGCGGCGCCGCGGGTGGCGCAGATCGTGATGAACACCAGCTTTCGCATGTTCCCCGACAGCGAGGCGGCCAAGGGCGACAAGGGCGGCGAGAAGCCCAAGCTCAGCGCCGAGGCGATCGCGCTGCAGCAGATGATGCGCGGCATCCACTTCTGAATCAGGCCGGGCGCGGGCCGGGGAGCGCGCAGGGCGCCCGGGCGTGCGACGATTGCACATGGACGCCCTGTCCTGCGCGCGCTGCCGGCATGCCAACGTGGCGGGGGCGCGCTTCTGCGCACAGTGCGGGGCCGCACTCGGGCTGGCGTGCCGCCACTGCGGCGCGGCGCTGGCGCCGCTGCAGCGTTTCTGCGACGCCTGCGGCACGCAGGCCGCCGCGACGCCGCCGGCGCCCGCCGAGGACGGCGAGCGCCGCCACGCGACGGTGGTGTTCAGCGATCTCTCGGGCTACACCGCGCTCGCCGAGCAGCTCGATCCGGAAGACGTCGAGCGCATCGTCGCGGGCATCCGGCGCGAGGCGGTGGCGGTGGTCGAGGCGCACGGCGGCATCGTCAACCAGTTCGTCGGCGACGAGGTGATGGCGCTGTTCGGCGTGCCGCAGGCGGGGCGCGACGACGCGGTGCGCGCGGTGCGCGCGGCGCTGGCATTGCACGCCGCGGTGCGCGCGATCGCCGACGACGCCGGCGGCAACGCGCCGGCGCTCACGTTGCACAGCGGCGTCAACACCGGCCTCGTGGTGGCACGCCCGAGCGCGCAGCACGATGGCCGCTACAACGTCACCGGCGATACCGTCAACACGGCGGCGCGCCTGCTGTCGCTGGCCGGTGCCAACGAGGTGATCGTCGGCGACGACACCTGGCGCGAGGTGTCGGGGCGCTTCGACGCCCAGGCGTTGGCGCCGGCGCCCGTCAAGGGCAAGCAGCTGCCGCTGCGGGCGCACCGCATCGCCGGCGAGCGCGAGCGGTCCGATGCGCCGCCGCTGATCGGCCGCGACGAAGAGCTGTCGCTGGCGACCCTGGCGCTGCAGGCGTGTGCCGATCGCGGCGCTGCGCGCCTGGTGGTGTTGCGTGGCGAGCCGGGTATCGGCAAGTCGCGGCTGCTCGAGGAGCTGCTGCGCCTGGCGCGTGCGCGCGGTCATGCCTGCCGCGTCGCGCAGGTGCTCGACTTCGGCCCCGCGCGTGGCCGCGGCGCGCTGCGGTCGCTGTGCATGCAATTGCTCGGCGGCACCGGCGCGGCGGGCGCCGATGCACGGGCGGCGCTGCTGGCCGACGCCATCGCCGCGGGCCGTATCGATGCGGCGCACGAGCCGTTCCTGTGCGCCTTGCTCGACATCGCCCCGCCGCCGGCGCTGCACGCGGCGCTGGCATCGATGGATGCCGGGGCGCGCGAGCGCGGCGAGCTGGCGGCGCTGGTGGCGCTGGTGCGCGGCCTGTGCGCCGCGTCGCCGCTGGCGCTCGCGCTGGAGGACACGCACTGGGCCGAGCCGGCCACGCTGTCGCAGTGGTGCCAGTTGATCGGCGGCTGCGCAACGCTGCCGGTGCTGTTCGTTGCCACCACGCGGCCGGAGGCCGAGCTGATCGACGCCGCACGCCGCGCCCAGCTCGGCGGCGTGAGCGCGATGACCATCGACCTCGGCCCGCTGGCGCATGAGGCGGCGCGCAGGCTGGTCGAGCGCTTCGGCGCGGCGACCGAGGAGTGGGTCAATGCCTGCATCGAGCGCGCGGCGGGCAACCCGCTGTTCCTCGAGCAGCTGATGATCAACGCCGGCGAGGCGGCCCGCGAGCACGTGCCCGGCTCGATCCAGGCCCTGGTGCTGGCCCGCGTCGACCGCGTCGGCGCGGCCGACAAGGCGCTGCTGCAGGCTGCGGCTGTGCTCGGCTTGCGCTTCGATGCGGCCGTGCTGCCGTCGCTGCTCGGGTGCGAGCGTGTCGACCTCGCCGCGCTGCTGGCGGTCGGGCTGCTGCGGCCGGTAGAAGGCGAGCACCAGTTCGTGCACGCACTGATCCGCGACGGCGTCTACGAGTCGCTGCTGAAGGCACGGCGCCGCGAGCTGCACACGCGCGCGGCGGCCTGGTTCGCCGCGCGCGACCCCGGCCTGCAGGCCGAGCACCTCGACCATGCCGAGAGCCCGGCCGCGGTCGATGCCTACCTGGCCGCGGCGCGGCAGGAGGCGGCGCGCTGGCGCCACGAGCGCGCGCTGACGCTGGCCGCGCGCGGCCTGCAGCTGGCGCAGGCCGCGGGCCAGCGCCACGCGCTGGCGATGCTGCTGGGCGAGCAGCTGCGCGAGGTGGGGCGCAACCGCGAGGCGCTGACGAACTTCGAGCTGGCGCGCGACCTCGCCGCCGGCGACGGCGAGTCGTTTCGCGCCTGGTTCGAGATCGCGGCGGTCAAGCGCTACCTGTCCGAGGTCGACGGTGCGATGCAGGCGCTCGACGCGGCACAGGCGGTGCTGTCGCGCGCGGGCGACGAACGCGATCGCGCGCGCGTCGAGCACCTGCGCGGCAATCTGCACTTCGCGGCCGGCCGCGTTGCAGAGTGCGGGGCCGCGCACCAGCGCGCGCTGGCGCATGCACGCGCCGCTGCCGACCCGACCTGCGAGGCGCAGGCGTTGTCGGGCCTCGGCGACGCCTGCTACGCGGCGGGCGACATGCGCGCCGCTGGCCGCCATTTTGCCGACTGCGTCGCCATCTGCGAGCGCCACGGCCTGTTGCGCTTCGCGATCATGAACCGCGGCATGATCGCGATGTGCGCCTACTTCAACGGCGACCTGCCGCTGGCAATGCGGCTACTGCCGCTGGCCGCCGAGGAGGCCAAACGCCTCGGCCACGTCAACGCCCAGGTGATGATCCAGGAGACGCTGGGCATCTGCCTGAACCTGCGCGGCGACTACGACGCGGCGTTGCCGATCAACAGCGCAGCGGTCGAGCTCGCGCGCAGCGTCGGTGCACGCCGCTACGAGGTGGTGGCCTCGGTGCAGTTGTCGCACACCTTGCGCAAGCTCGGCCGCCGCGCCGAAGCCTGCGCGGTCGGCGAGCGGGCGTGGCAGCTGGTCGAGCAGATCGGTGCCCACGGCTTCGCGGGCTCGATGGTGCTGGCCGAGTGGGCGGCTAGCAGCGAGCGCCCCGACGAGTGCGAGGCGCTGCTCGTGCGCGGCCGCGAGTGGCTCGACCGCGGCGCCCTGGCGCACACGCACCTGTGGTATCTGGCCGCAGCGATGGCCCTGCGTCTCGACCAGGGGCGGGCCGACGAAGCCGAGCGCTTGGCCGACGAGTTGCAGCGCTGGTCGATGGCCGGCTCGGTCACCTGGGCCGATCAGCACGCCCGATCGGGCCGTGCGCTCGCCCACTGGATGCGCGGCGAGCGCAGCGCAGCGCAGCGACAGCACCTGGAGCAACTGCGGGTGCGTGCCGACGAGCTGGCCTACGGCGAGCTGGCGGCGAGGCTGGG
>DASURM010000122.1:0-25204 GCA_036280035.1 Burkholderiaceae bacterium
TACGTGAGCTGGGTTTAAAACGTCGTGAGACAGTTTGGTCCCTATCTTCCGTGGGCGCTGCAAGATTGAGAGAGCCTGCTCCTAGTACGAGAGGACCGGAGTGGACGCACCTCTGGTGTATCGGTTGTCACGCCAGTGGCACTGCCGAGTAGCTAAGTGCGGAAGAGATAACCGCTGAAAGCATCTAAGCGGGAAACTCGTCTCGAGATGAGTCTTGCCGGGGCCCTGAGCCCCCTGAAGAGTCGTCCAAGACCAGGACGTTGATAGGCCGGATGTGGAAGCTGGGCAACCAGTTGAGCTAACCGGTACTAATTGCTCGTGCGGCTTGACCCTATAATTTTGACCGCCCGTCAAGGGCTATGCCGGTGTGGCGCAATCAACTGATTCGATTTCTATGGATCTGCTGCTTTGCTTAGCAAAGTGGTGACAAGTCAAGCCTGATGACCATAGCGAGGTGGTCCCACTCCTTCCCATCCCGAACAGGACAGTGAAACGCCTCTGCGCCGATGATAGTGCGGGTTCCCGTGTGAAAGTAGGACATTGTCAGGCTAATATAAAGACCCGGTCAGATCTCTCTGACCGGGTTTTGTTTTCCGCCGAACAATATCTCGATCATCCGCGACTCGTTTAGTTCGATTGTGCGGAGAAAGGTCTGCGCACCACGCATTTCCGCGAATGCCGCCATGCCGGCTTCGAGAAAGGTCTGCAGGCGACCCAAGCCTGCGGCTTGGGCGGGGCGGCGCATCATCCTCAGCATTGCGGCGAGCGCCTTGCTCCGAGTATGCCGGTCGAGTTCGCGGCCCACGGCCAGCAGCAACTCCAGTTGGCGCTCGCGATCTGCGCGGCGGGCAACCTTCCCCCAGGCCGCGCGGTAGCATGCATCATCGACGTCGACCGATCGCAGTGTGTAGGCCATGTGCTGATCCAGTTCTTCTGTGAGTGCATGCAATTCGATCAGATCGGCGATGGTGCGCATCAAGTCGCTAGGCAGCAGCCGGGCCGCCCAGGGTACAACCCGTTCGAACTCGGTGTCTCGGCCAGCAAACTCGCCAGGGCTGTACAGTTCCTCGAGGAAGAAGCGGGCAGCGCTTGCGTAGCGCGGGTCGCTCGACAGCACCGCGTAGTCGCGCATGAAGCGCGCATGCTGAAACCGTTTCACCGCCTCGACGCGCGCGTGCAGATCCCGATCGGCATCCCGTTCGCGACGCAAAGCTCGCACGCGGCTCAGGCGCTCGGCGATGACCGGGGTCCACTGCGACACCACGCCAGAGTACTACGGGCGCATTCGGCCTGAGCCGGGCCGCATGGCGATGTTGGCGCAACTGCTGCGAAGTTGGGTGCTAGGTTTGTTGGCGCTGGCGATCGCGGCGGGTTGGTGGGCCCGGCAGGGGGGATCACCCCCGTGGCTCGCAGTGGGCGTGGGGTTGGTCGTCCTGAACGTGCATGCTCTCGCTATGGCCTGCGAGTTCGCCTGGCTGCGCGGTATCGATCCCGGCCCTGATGTTCCCAGGCCCTCGCTGGGTTCGCTGTGCAAGGCCTGGAGCGGCGAGGTTATCACCGGCGTGCGCGTATTCGGTTGGCGCCAACCGTTTCGCTCTCGGGTGTTCGAAGATCATCTGGCTGGGGCGCGCGGCCGGCGCGGTATCCTGCTCTTGCACGGCTTCGTGTGCAATCGCGGGCTCTGGAATCCGTGGATGCAACGCTTGCGCGAGGCTGACACTCCCTTCGTGGCAATCAATCTGGAACCCGTGTTCGGATCGATTGATCAGTACGTGGCTGCAATCGATGACGCCATCCGCCGGCTCGAAGAGGCCACCAGGCTACCACCGGTCATCGTCGCGCACAGCATGGGCGGTCTGGCCGCACGCGCTTGGCTGCGGCAACCGGGCGCGCGCGATCGTGCGCACTCGGTCGTGACGATCGGCACCCCGCATGCGGGTACTTGGCTCGCCCGCTTTGCCGTGACGGAGAACGGCCGCCAGATGCGCGAGAGCAATGACTGGCTGCGCGAGCTCCAAGATGGCGAGACGGCATCTGCGCGAGCGCTGTTCACCTGCTACTTTGGGCATTGCGACAACATCGTCTTTCCGGCGCGCAACGCGATGCTCGACGGTGCGACCAACCTGCATGTGCCGGGGGTCGCCCACGTGGACCTGGCGTTCCATGAGCCGATCCTCGACGACGTGCTGAGTCGCACACGCGCGTGAGCGCCGCGCAGCCGGCTCAGCTGTCGAGGTCGTGCAGTAGTTTCAACGTGGTATCCGGCCGCAGGTTCAGCAGCAGCGAGATGTCGCGAACGTCGTCCGGAATGGCCTCGTTGTCCCAGCCCCGCTTGGTATGCCTGGCCAGGCGGATCGCCAGCAGCACGTTGCGGACCTGCGCTTCCCTGTCGTGCCGATCATCGCTGATGCGCACCAGCAGTTCAGGAAGACGCCAGGTTCTCATCAGCGCCTGGCGCACGTCCGCCAGTTCGACACCGAGAACCTGCCGTTGCACGGTCGCAGAGCGCAGCGAGGGATCGACCCGCTGGCGGTGCTCGATCTCCAGAGCGAGCAACGGGGCGTGGCACCACAGCAGCATCTCGGCGAAGTCGTGCAGCAGCGCGGCCTCGTGAATCACTTCGGCGTCCGGATCCATCCGATGAACGGCAAAACCGAGCGCGAAGCGGGCGGCGCGCTGGGCGCGCGCCAGCAAGCGTAGTAAACCCTCGAGCGCGCGCGGCTGGCCGGCGAGTCCGTCCTGCACCGTCGGTTGCCGGCCGAAGGCACGAAAGAACGGCCCGATTCCCGCCATCACCAAAGCGGCAGTCGCGGTCTCGGTATCGGTCACACGGCGCGATGAGCGATGCTTCGACACGTGGGCCAGCAGCTTCAGGCACATCAGCGGATCGGCGCTGATCACCGGGGCAAGCAGACGCGCGTCGACCTCGTTCTCTCGGGTTCGCAACTCCTCGATCTGCTCGGCGGTCTCGTGCAGCACCGGAATCTCGGCATGGCGCCACAACGCGACCCAGCCGCCGACATCGTGCGGCGTGCGCGTCGGGTCCGAGGCGATGTTCAAGTTGCGATCCGCAATTGGTTCCTGATCGCGTTATCGGCCCATCGTCGCCGGACTTTAGGCGGCCCGATCGGCGGCGCGCTTCGCTACGATGCACTGATGTCAATGCCAGCCAACACCGTGGAGTTGAGCGCTGCCGGGCAGCGCTGGCCCGCGCTCGGGCTGGGCACGTGGCGTCTCGGCGAGAGCGCACGAACGGCTGATCAAGAGGTGGGCTTGCTGTGCAGAGCGCTGGAGGTCGGCTACCGGCTCTTCGACACCGCCGAGATGTACGGCGAGGGTGGCGCCGAGCGGGTGCTCGGACGGGCGCTGAAGCAGGCGTTGCGCGAGCCCGGCCTACAGCGCGACACGCTGCGCGTGGTCACCAAAGCCTATCCGCATCACGGCAGCGTGGCAGGTTTGCGCCGGGCATGCGACGCCAGCCGCCGCCGCCTGCAGCTCGACACGATCGACCTGTACCTGCTGCACTGGCGGGGTGACATCGCACTGGCCGAGACCGTCCACGGTTTCGAGCAGCTGCAGCAAAGAGGCTGGATCCGCCACTGGGGCGTCAGCAACTTCGACGTCGATGACCTCGATCAGCTGAGTGTGCTGCCCGGTGGCCAGGCCTGCGCGAGCAATCAGGTGTACTACATCCTGAGCGAGCGCGGGGTCGAGTTCGATCTACTGCCGCGCATGCGACGTTGGCAGATGCCGCTGATGGCTTATTGCCCGATCGACGGCGGCCGCATCGCACGCGATGTGCCGCTGGCCGAACTGGCCGCGGAGCTGAACGTGTCGGCGGTCCAACTTGCCTTGGCGTGGCTGTTGCACCAGCCTGCAGTGATGGTGATCCCAAAGGCCGGCAGCGAGGCCCACCTGCTAGAAAACTGGCGCAGCCGAGACACGCCTCTCCCCGAATCGGTGCTGGTCAAACTGGACTCGCTCTTCCCACCTCCGACCCGCAGACAGCGGCTGGCGATGCGCTAGCCGAGCGACGTCTGGTCGCTCGCCGGTGCCGTCAGCATGGTCACTCCTCTTCCTTGACCTTGAACTGGCCCATCAACTGCTGCTGCACCGGCGCGGGCACCGGCTCATAGTGCGACAGCTCGATCGTGTAACGGCCCTGTCCCGCGGTCATCGCGTTGAGGCGAGACTGATAGCCAGACAACTCCGACAGGGGCGCAGTCGCCTGGATGATCATCGCGCCCATCGAGCCATTGGCGCTGCCGCTGACCTGCCCGCGCTTGGAAGACAGGTCGCCGGTGATGTCGCCCATCGCGTCGCCGGGGGCGGTGATCTCCACATTGACGATCGGCTCGAGCACGATCGGCCGCGCCTCGCGCATGGCAGCCAGGAACGCCTTGCGTCCGGCGGTGACGAACGCGATCTCCTTGCTGTCGACCGAGTGGTGCTTGCCGTCGTAGACCGTGACCTTGACATCGACCACCGGATAGCCGGCAATGGCACCGCCGGCGAGCACTTCGCGCACGCCCTTTTCCACTGCCGGCATGAATTGGCCGGGAATCGTGCCGCCCTTGACCGCATCTACGAACTCGAAGCCGCCGCCGCGCGGCAGCGGTTCGACCCGCAGGAAGACCTCGCCGAACTGGCCCGCGCCGCCGGTTTGCTTCTTGTGCCGGTGATGCCCCTCGGCGCCGGCCGTGATGGTTTCGCGGTAGGCGATCCGCGGTGGCCGCGTCTGGACCTCGAACTTGTAGACCTCGCGCAAGCGCTCGAGCAACATGCGCAGATGCAATTCGCCGAGCCCGTAGACGACGGTCTCGTTGGTATTGACGACGTGCTCGACCTTCAGGCACGGATCCTCGGCCACCAGCTTGTTGAGGATCTCCCACATGCGCTGTTCGTCGCCATGGCGCTTGGGCTCGATCGCCAGGCCGTGCACCGGCACGGGAAACTCCAGAGGCTTCAGGTGGATGCGGTCGTCGTCGGCCGCGTCGTGCAGCACGGCGTCGAAGTGCAGCTCATCGACCTTGGCCACCGCGCAGATGTCGCCCGGCAGGCCACGCGGCACCTCGATGTGCTCCTTGCCTTGCAGCAGGAACAGGTGCCCAACCTTGAATGGCTTGCGCGCGTCGCCGACATACAGCAGGCTGTCCTTCGTCACCGTACCCTGCCAGATGCGGAACACGCCCATCTTGCCGACGAACGGATCGACGGTGATCTTGAACGCGTGTGCCAGCACGTGCGCCTTGTCGTCCGGTCGGGCCTGCAACGGCACCGCCGCATCGCCCTCGCCGTTGAGAAAGTCCGGTGGATTCGACTCGGTCGGGTTGGGCAGCAACTTGACGATCACGTCGAGCAGCTCGGCCACGCCGGCGCCGGTGCGCGACGACGTGAAGCACACCGGGATCAGATGGCCCTCGCGCAGTGCCTGCTCCAAAGGCGCATGCAGTTCCGACGCATCGATGTCACCGTCGTTCAGGTAGCGCTCGACGAACGCCGCATCGACTTCGACCACTTGCTCCACCAACGCGCGATGGGCGGCATCGACGTCGCCGAAATCGCTGTGGCCCTCGCGGTTGTAGAAGCAGTCGATCACTCGCGCGCCGCCGCCATCGGGCAGGTTCAGCGGCAGGCACTCCTTGCCGAACGTCGCCTGGATCTTCTCGAGCAGGCCGGGCAGGTCGAGCTCGGGCGCATCGATCTTGTTGATCACGATCAGGCGATCGAGGTGTCGCGTCGCCGCATAGTCCATCATGCGCTGCGCCATCGGCTCGATGCCGTTGGCTGCGTTGATCACGATCACCGCGGTCTCCACCGCTTCCAGTGCCGGCAGCGATTGGCCCGCGAAGTCGGGCGAACCCGGCGTGTCGATCAGGTGTACGCGCGTGCCGGTGTGGTCGAGATGGAGGATCGAGGCGCTGAGCGAGTGTTGGGCGCGGCGCTCCAGCGGGTCGTGGTCGCTCACCGTGGTGCCGCGCTCGAGGCTGCCGAGCGCGCCGATCATGCCGGAGCGGTGCAGCAGGCATTCCGCCAGACTGGTTTTCCCAGCCGCCGCCGGACCGACCAACGCCAAGGTACGGATGGCAGCGATGCTGGGCGACGCTGGGCTTGGCATGGGCATACTCCTCGAACCCAGGCTGGCCCGGGCGACAACACGGTTGATCGGGAGGACACCAGCGTATGCCTCGCGCGCCACGCGCGCAAGCGGGAACACGCCACCGGGAGCACGCCGGGGTCGCGCGCTCGACGCCTCCCGCCTACTGAAACGCCACTTCGGCGAAGCTGCGCAGCTTGCGGCTGTGCAACCGGTCCAGACGCAGGCGCCTCAGCAACTCGACGGCGCGCATGCCGATGCGCAAGTGCTGGTCGACCCGTTCGCGATAGAACTGGTTGGCCATGCCCGGCAGCTTGATCTCGCCGTGCAGCGGCTTGTCGCTGACGCACAGCAAGGTGCCGTACGGCACGCGAAAGCGGAAGCCATTGGCAGCGATCGCCGCGCTCTCCATGTCGAGCGCGATCGCGCGGCTCTGACTGAAGCGCCGCTCCGGTCCGGGTAGCGGCAGCAGCTCCCAGTTGCGGTTGTCGGTGGACGCGACCGTACCGGTACGCAGCACGCGCTTCAGCTCGTAGCCCTTGAGCTGCGTGACGTCGGCCACTGCCTGCTCGAGCGCTTGCTGGATCTCCGCCAGCGCCGGAATCGGCACCCACAGCGGCAGTTCCTCGTCGAGCACGTGGTCCTCGCGCATGTAACCGTGCGCCAGCACGTAGTCGCCGAGTTGCTGCGTGGTGCGCAGCCCCGCGCAGTGTCCGAGCATCAGCCAGGCATGCGGCCGCAGCACCGCAACGTGTTCGCTGATGTTCTTGGCATTGGCCGGACCGATGCCGATGTTGATCATCGTGATGCCCGATCGATCCGGGCGCATCAGGTGGTAGGCCGGCATCTGGGGCAGCCGCGCCGGCGCGCTACCCGGGTCATTGCCCGTCGCCTTGGCCGTCCCGACACGCCGCGTGACCACGTCGCCCGGTTCGACGAAGGCGACATAGTCGCTCTTCTTGTGGGCCATCTGCTCGCGGCCGAGGCGGATGAACTCGTCGATATAGAACTGATAGTTCGTGAACAGGACGAAGTTCTGGAAGTGCTCGGGTGCCGTGGCGGTGTAGTGGCGCAGCCGGTGCAGCGAGTAGTCCACGCGCGGTGCGGTGAACAGCGATAGCGGCCGCGGTTGTCCGTCGCCGGGTTCGTGGGTGCCGTTGGCGATGCCGTCGTCCATTGCGGCCAGGTCGGGCAGGTCGAACAGGTCGCGCAGCAGCAAGCGCCGCTCGGCGCTGAGCGAGCCCTCGAGGTAATCGGTTTCGGCGAGCGAGAAATGCACCGGGATCGGCTGATTGGATGGCCCCACTTCGAGGGCGACACGGTGGTTGCGCTGCAGCAGCTCGAATTGCTCCCGATAGTAGTCGCCGAACAGGTCGGGCCGCGTCAACGTGGTCTCATAGACGCCGGGCCCTTCGACGAAGCCGAAGCTCAGCCGCGAGTCGGCTCGCGCCACCGTCTCCGTGTGCACGCGAACGTACGGGTAGCACTCGCGCACGCGCGAGTGGAACCGGCGCCCGGAGATGAAACCCTGCAGCGCGTCGCGCAGGCGCTGCGTCGCTGCGTCGTAGAGCACCGTGGCGTGACGCAGCGCGGACGGCGCGTCGGTGAAAGTCTGGGCGGCGGCGGTCGTTCGGCGGCCCGAGGGGCCACTGGTTCTGGGGGCTCGGCTCATGGTCGAAGTATGCGTCGTCTAGTTCACACATCCGGCCGCCGGGCACGTCGGAGAATGCCGACCTGCGACGTGAACAATGGCAGGTGGCTCGCGCGCAAGGCGCGCCGCGGGTGCGAGAAGGGCGAAGGGCGGTGCAGCGGTTCGAAGAGGCGGTTCCCGTCAAGACGGCCGAAGGCGCGGCCGAGCTGGCGCAACGATCGCGCGGATTGAGCCAGCGGCACCGCACGGTGCTGCTGCTGGTCGACGGGCAGCGCCCGGTGTCGCGCGTGCTCGCCACCGCGCAGGCCGCAGGCGTGCAGCCAGCGGTGTTCGATGAACTGGTGAGCCTGGGCATGGTCGAGGTACCGGCTGTCGCCCACATCGAGCTGCCGCTCGAGGCTGGCCACGCAGGCGGCGATTCGTCGCTGCTGCCGGCATCACGCTCGCTATTGCCTGAATCCGGCTGGTCGACGTCGGCGGGCGCGCCCGCCGACGCAGGTGGCGCGGACCGCCCGCTGCAAGAGGCGCGCGAACTGCTGATGCGCGCGTTGCGTGCACAGGCACCGGTGTCGGGGTCGCTGACGCTGATGAAGCTCAGGCGTGCCACCAACCGCGACGAGGTCGAGGCGTTGCTCGACGAGGTGGAACAACGCCTGCGCCGCCCGCACCGCATGATCGTCGCCGCACAGACCATGCGCCACGTGCGCCACCTGTTGGGGCTGCCCGGACCAGGCCAGCGCTGAGAGCCGCGCCAAGCACCGGCATCGCTGTTACGCTCTCCCGATGGGCTTTCTCGCGCTCGACATCGGGAATACCCGCCTCAAGTGGGCGCTCTATTCCCGGGCGCAGCCGGCCACCGAGCCGGTGGCGCAGGGCGCGGCGTTCCTCGAGACCATCGATGACCTGGCCGACGGCGATTGGAAGCGCTTGGCGCCGCCGACGCAGATGCTCGGCTGCATCGTCGCGGGCGAGGCGGTCCGCGTGCGCGTCGAGCAGCAGCTCGAGCTATGGGATCTGGCCCCGCGGTGGGTGGTGCCCGGCGCACAGCTGGCGGGGGTCAGCAACGGCTACGACCATCCGTCGCGCCTGGGCGCCGATCGCTGGGTGGCGATGATCGGCGCGCGCTGGCATGTGCTGGCACGCGGGCCGGCGCGGCCGGTGCTGGTGGTGATGGTCGGTACCGCGGTGACGGTGGACGCGATCGACACCGAGGGGCGCTTCCTCGGCGGCCTGATCCTGCCCGGCTTCGGCTTGATGCTCAAGGCGCTCGAGATGGGCACCGCGGGGCTCAAGGTGCCCACCGGCGAGGTGGTGGAGTTCCCCACCAACACCAGCGATGCGCTGATGAGTGGCGGTGCCTACGCCATCGCCGGCGCCGTGCGACGCCAGTACCGGCGCCTGCAGGCCCGCTGCGGGGCCGACCCGCTGCTGTTCATGGGCGGCGGCGCGGCGGTCAAGCTGGCGCCGATCACCGACCTGCCGCTGGAGACCGTCGACACGCTGATCTTCGATGGCTTGCTGGCGATCGGCGCCGCCAAGCCGTAGCGACGCCGCGGTCATGAGGCAACCGCAGATCGCGCTTGTGCGCTTCGCAGCGGCCGTGCGCGGTCAGAGGATGTAGCGCGACAAATCCTCGTTGCGGGCCAGCTCGGCCAGCCGCGCCTCGACCGCGGCCTCGTCGATGTGCACCGTCTGGCCGCTGCGGTTGGGGGCATCGAAGCTCACTTCATCGAGCAGGCGCTCCATCACCGTGGCCAGACGCCTTGCGCCGATGTTCTCGGTGCGCTCGTTGACGTCGAACGCGATCTGCGCCAGCCGGCGAATCGCCGCGGCATCGAACTGCAGCGTCACGCCTTCGGTGCCGAGCAGGGCCTGATACTGCTTGAGCAGGCTGGCGTGCGTGCTGGTCAGGATGGCCTCGAAGTCGTCCACCGACAGTGGAGCCAGCTCGACGCGGATCGGAAAGCGCCCCTGCAGCTCGGGGATCAGGTCGCTCGGCTTCGAGAGGTGGAACGCCCCGGAGGCGATGAACAGGATGTGGTCGGTCTTGACCATGCCGTACTTGGTGCTGACCGTGGTGCCTTCGACCAGCGGCAGCAGGTCGCGCTGCACGCCCTGGCGCGACACGTCGGCGCCGCTGACCTCGGAGCGCGTCGCGATCTTGTCGAACTCGTCGATGAACACGATGCCGTTGTTCTCGGTGTTGGCCAGCGCCCGGGTCTTGACCTCGTCGTCGTTCACCAGCTTGGCGGCCTCCTCGTCGGCGAGCAGCTTCATCGCCTCGCCGATCTTCAGCTTGCGCGCCTTCTTGCGCGCGCCGCCGATCTGGCTGAACAGGCTCTTCATCTGCTCGGCCATCTCTTCCATGCCCGGCGGCGTCATGATCTCGAAGCTGCTGCGCGGCTCGGCGACCTCGATCTCGATCTCCTTGTCGTCGAGCGAGCCCTCGCGCAGGCGCTTGCGCATCACCTGGCGCGCGGTGCTGTCGCCGCTGGCGGCCGCGCCGTCGAGCCCGAAGCCAGCGCGCGGCGGCGGTACCAGGGCGTCGAGCACGCGCTCTTCGGCGGCATCCTCGGCGCGCGCGCGCTGGCGCTGCATCGCCGCCTCGCGCTCGCGCTTGACCGCCATGTCGGCGAGGTCACGCACGATGGTGTCGACATCCTTGCCGACATAGCCGACCTCGGTGAACTTGGTGGCCTCGACCTTGATGAACGGCGCATCGGCCAGCCGCGCGAGACGGCGTGCGATCTCGGTCTTGCCGACCCCGGTGGGCCCGATCATCAGGATGTTCTTCGGCGTGATCTCGCCACGCAGCTTCTCGTCCACCTGCTGCCGTCGCCAGCGATTGCGCAGCGCGATCGCCACCGCGCGCTTGGCGGCCTGCTGGCCGACGATGTGGCGGTCGAGTTCGGAGACGATCTCCTGCGGGGTCATGCCGGCGGACATACGCGGTTCGAACTGCGCGGCGGGCAGCTCACTCCAGGGTTTCGATCGTATGGTGCTGGTTGGTGTAGATGCATAGCTCGCCGGCGATCTCGAGCGCGCGCTTGACGATGTCGAGCGCCGGCATCTCGGTGTGCGCGAGCAGCGCGCGCGCCGCCGCCTGCGCGTAGGCGCCGCCCGAGCCGATGGCGACGATGCCGTGCTCGGGCTCGAGCACGTCGCCGTTGCCGCTGATGATGAGCGATGTCTCGCGGTCGGCCACCGCGAGCATCGCCTCGAGCCGGCGCAGCACGCGGTCGGTGCGCCAGTCGCGCGTCAGCTCGATCGCCGCGCGCTGCAGGTGGCCCTGGTGCTTGTCGAGCTTGGCCTCGAAGCGCTCGAACAGCGTGAAGGCGTCGGCGGTCGCGCCGGCGAATCCGGCGAGCACGCGATCGTGGTGCAGCTTGCGCACCTTGCGCGCACCGGCCTTGACGACGATCTGCCCGAGCGTCACCTGGCCGTCGCCACCGAGCGCGACCCGCGGCCCCGGGCCGGAGCTGCGGCGCACGCTGACGATCGTGGTGCCGTGCCAGACGGTCGATTCGCTCATAGGGCAGCGATAGGTGCGAGATGCCGGCCGGCGAAGGCAGACAGTTGCCGGCGGTCAGACCCTGCGCACCTGCACCTTGGCGTGCTCGTTGATGCCCATCGCCCCGAAGAACAGCGCCACCAGCCGATTGGCATCGACGAAATTGACGGCGCGGTTCTCGCTGCGCTTGGCGAGCACCCAGTTCAGCAGGTCGCCGGCGGCGACGAAGTCCACACGGATCAGCCGCGCGCACGACACGGACACGATCGGTGCCGCCGTCATCTCGCGATCGAGCTTGGCCAGCGTCGCGCCGATGTCGCCGACCAGCTGGCCCGACAGGTCGACCGCTGCCACCTGCACGCTGGCGTTCAGTTCGTCGGACATGCTCGACTCGACGAACGAGTTCGACACCTCGCTGACGATCGACATCGGCGGCGATCGCGTCGACAGCGTCGACCCGCTCAGCCGCACGCTGCACTTGGCGCGCTCCCACGATGGCGGCGAGACTTCGTAGGTGACGCAATAGTCGATCGCCGTCTCGTCGAACTGATCGGGCCGGTTGGCCACCCGCAGCGCGTCGAGCCGCAGCAGCCAGAAGGCCGGGTCGGCATCGCGCACGCCGGTGGGCGACGCGTCCTGCAGCACGGTCAGGAAATGCTCGCCCGACAGCCAGCGCATCTCGATGGCCTGCGTTGCCCAGTGGCGCAGCAGCTCCGACAGTTGGGCCGCGGCATCGGCTTCGACGCGCTTGAGCTGCGACCAGTCGAGCACCCAGGGCAGCGGCAGCTGCAGCGTCACCGAGCGCAGCCGCGCGATCGCGTCGACATCGAGCGTGTCGGGGCAGACCCAGCCGACCTCGCCGGCCGTCCGGGTGCCGGAGGGTTTTTCCTCGGCGGCGGCTTCGGCCACCAGCTTGGGCAGCGAGAACCACTGCGGCGGCGACAGGCCGAACTGGTGCACGTAGTCGACCGCCAGCGACTCGAACTTGGCGTGCTGCCCAGTGGCGCGGTGCAGGTCGAATAGCACCAGCCAGGTCTCGGCGTGCTGCGCACGCGCGCCGCCGGTGCCGACCAGGTTGGACAGCGACTGCTCGCACTGCGTGAAGTCGGCGTTGGCGAAGGCGATCACTGCCTCGTCGAGTTCGGGGTCGTGCACGACCTCGCTGACCTCGACTTCGGGCCCGACGGCGGCGCGCATCGGGGCCAGCGCCGCGGAGTTGGCCGGCGCCAGCGGCGACATGCCGCCGCCCATCACCACCGGAGAGGGCGAGGCCACCGGCGGGAGCTGGGCGTCGGTGAGCACCGGCAGCGCCGGCAGTGCTTCATCGGTTGCCGCGCGCGCCGCCACCTCCACCGCGCCTTCGAGAGGCGCCGCCGCGGTGCGCAGCGTGGCGGGCAACGAGGCCGGTTGCGTCGGCGCGTTGTAGAACTCGGGCGAACGCTTCTGGCTGCCGGCATAGCCGCCGTCGCCCACCATCTGCTGCTCGATCTCGTCGATCTTGGCCTTGACACCGGTGTCCACGCGCACCGGCGGGCTGTCGGTGATGCGCACTTCGGAGTCGTCGATGCGCGACGAATGGCCCAGCGCCGCCAACTGCTCGGGCGAGAGACCTTCGCGCCGCATCTTGCGCAGCATGTCGAACTCGCGTTTGCGCACGAAATCGTTGCGGCGCTTGCGCTCGATCATCGCCTTCAGCTCGGACTTCTCGAGGTCGAGCTCGCCGCCGTCGTCCTGGCGCGAATTGAGGTCGGCCCAGTCGGTGGCCGGATTGGCCACGAAACGCACAACCTTGCGAAAGAAGCTTTCGTCCTTGGGCGGTTGCTGTTCGGCCATGGTGGGCTTGGGGACGCTGCCTTTGAAAGGTCAGTCGCCGAACATCTTCTGCTTCAGCTCGCGGCGCTGTTGCGCCTCGAGCGACAGTGTCGCGGTCGGGCGCGCCAACAGCCGGCCCAGGCCGATGGGCTCGCCCGTCTCGTCGCAGTAGCCGTAGTCGCCCGCGTCGATGCGCGCCAGCGACTGCGAGATCTTCTTCAACAGCTTGCGCTCGCGGTCGCGGGTGCGCAGTTCGAGCGCATGCTCTTCTTCGATGGTGGCACGGTCAGCGGGGTCGGGCACGATCGAGGTGTCCTCGCGCAGATGCTCTGTCGTCTCGCCGGCGTTGGACAGCAGATCATCCTTCAGTGCCTGCAAGCGCGTGCGGAAGAATTCGAGCTGTTTCTCGTTCATGTACTCGCCGTCGGGCATGGCCAGCAGTTCGTCCTCGCTCAGATCGCGGCCGGCCTTGCTCTTCCAGGCATTGACAAGGCGTGGATCGGCCTTGTAGGCCGGGCGCACCGGCTCGATCGGCTCGGGCAGCACGCGCTGCGGCGGCCGCGGCGGAGCGAAACGCTCGGTGAAGCGGGTGCTTGCGGCGGTGGGCGCGGGGCTCGCCTGGGGCTTGGCGGTGGTCTTGGGCAAGGGGCTGACGGTTGGTGGCGGTGTGATTGTCGGGCGGGCGACCTCTGCGACGGAGCGCTTCGGAGGCACGATCTTGTGGGCCGAGGTGCCGGGCGATGTTGCGCGGGTCGGCCGCTGGTGATCCTTGCGCGCCGGTCCGTGAACCGGTTTGGCCGGTGTGGTCTTGGCTGCGGATTTCGCCACGGGCTTGACGGTTGCCTTGGCCTTCGCCGCCGCCTTGATCGGCGGCCTTGCCGCGGGCTTGCTGCTCTTGCCCGCGGGCCTGGCGGACGGTTTGGCCTTGGCGGAGGGCCTGCTCGGCAGCTTCGGCTTGGCCGTTGCCTTGGCCTTGCCCGGCGCATGCTTGCCGGTCGCTGCCTTGCGGGCGGGCGCCTTCTTGGCCGGGCTCTTGCTCACGATCGACATCACTCCTGGCGGGGGACGGTTATACCCGCTTCTGATGCGCGGCTGTAGGGTTCCAGCGTCGTTTCGGGCGCGCGGATTGTAGCCACCTGCGGGTGGCGTGAAATCCGGGCTAGAGCAGGCAGCCCTGCAGCCCCTGCAGAAGGATGTCGCGGGGCAAGTCGATGCCGATGAACACCATCTTGCTGCCCTTCTTCTCGCCGGGCGCCCACTTGGGGCCGAGGTCGCTGCCCATCAACTGGTGCACGCCCTGGAACACCACCTTGCGGTCACTGCCTTTCATGTAGAGCACACCCTTGTAGCGCAGCATCTTCGGCCCGTAGACCTGCACGATCGAACCGAGGAAGTCCTCCAGCTTGGCCGCGGCGAACGGCCGGTCGCTGCGAAACACGAACGATTTCACGTCGTCGTCGTGGTGATGGTGGTGCGGGTGGTCACAGTGCTCGTCGTGGTCGTGGTCATCGTCATGGGCATGATCGTGGTGGTGCCCGTGGTCTTCGTCGCGGAGAAACTCCGGATCGATCTCGAGCTTGGCGTTCAGGTTGAAGCCGCGCAGGTCGAACACGTTGGCTATCGGCACTTCGCCGAAGTGCACCCTCGACTGCGGCGCGCGCGGGTTCATGTGTTTGAGCCGGTGAGTCAGCGCATCGACCTCGGCCGCATCGACCAGGTCGGTCTTGCTGATGAAGATCTGGTCGGCAAAACCCACCTGGCGGCGCGCTTCGAGCCGCGTGTCGAGCTGGCCGTCCGCATGCTTGGCGTCGACCAGCGTCAGCACCGAATCGAGCAGGTAGGTCTCGGCGATCTCGTCGTCCATGAAGAAAGTCTGCGCCACCGGGCCGGGATCGGCCAGGCCGGTGGTCTCGATCACCACGCGCTCGAAGTCGAGTTCGCCCTTGCGCTTCTTCTCGGCCAGCGTCGCCAGCGTCGCGCGCAGGTCCTCGCGGATCGTGCAGCAGACGCAGCCGTTGTTCATCTGGATGATCTGCTCGCCGGTGTCGGCCACCAGGATCTCGTTGTCGATGTTCTCTTCGCCGAACTCGTTCTCGATCACCGCAATCTTCTGACCGTGCGCCTCGGTGAGCACGCGCTTGAGCAACGTGGTCTTTCCGGATCCCAAGAATCCAGTGAGGATGGTGGCGGGAATCAGGCTTGACATGGAGAGCTCCGGTTCGAACCGAGCCATCTGGCGGCGGCTCGGTTTGATTTCAAGGCGGGGTGACCCGCGTCCGATGCGGTATTCTCGCGCCAGCGACCATTCCCGACACCCGACGTGTCAGACCCGCAGCAGAGCCGCCCGATTCGGCTCGAATCCCGTGCCGGCAGCGACAAGCGTAGCCTGTTCGAGCGCGTGGTGGAGTTCTTGTCGCCGGGCCCGGATAGCCGCGCCGAACTGATCGCAACGCTCGCCGACGCCGAGCAGCGCGAACTGATCGCGCCGGATTCGCGCATCATGCTCGAGGGTGTGATCCGCATGGCCGACATGATCGCCGGCGACGTGATGGTCGCCGCCCCGCGAATGGATCTGCTGGACATCGACGCGCCGTACGACGAGCTGCTGGCGGGGGTGATCGAAACCGGCCACTCGCGCTTTGCGGTGTACGAGGGCCAGCGCGACAACATCATCGGCATCCTGCTGGCCAAGGATCTGCTGAAGCTGCAGCGCGCTCCGGAACTGAACCTGCGCACGCTGTTGCGTCCGGCGGTATTCGTTCCCGAATCGAAGAACCTCAACGAGCTGCTGCGCGACTTTCGCTCGAACCGCAACCACCTGGCGATCGTGATCGACGAGTTCGGCAACACCGCGGGGCTGATCACGATCGAGGACGTGCTCGAAGAGATCGTTGGCGAGATCGAGGACGAGTTCGACGAGATCCAGGCCGACGAGGGGATCTTCACGCTGGCCGACGGCTCGCAGCGGGTGGCCGGCGACGCCGACATCGCCGTGGTCAACCGCGCGCTCGGGGTCGAACTTCCCGACGACGCGTTCGACACCATCGGTGGTCTGGTGGCGCACGAGCACGGCCGTGTGCCGCGGCGCGGCGAGACCGTCACCGTCGGCGGGCTGGCGTTCACCGTGATGCTCACCCGCGGCGGCGCTGTGCGCTGGTTCAAGGTGGCGCCGGTGGCCCGCGAGCCGGGCGCTTGAGCCCGCCGCCGCGGCGCACGCTGCCGGCGTGGGCCGACGTGTCGCTGGTCGCCGCGCTGGGCGCGGTGCAGACGATCGCCTTCGTTCACACCGGCTGGTGGTGGCTGCAGCTGCTGTGCATCGCGGTGCTGGCGCGGCGGGTGTTCGCGGCCTCGGTGAGGCGCGCAGCGGCGCTCGGCCTGGCGTTCGGCACCTCCTGGCTGGTCGCCGGGGTGTGGTGGCTGTTCATCAGCATGCATCGCTACGGCAACCTTCCGGCGTGGTTAGCCGCGCTGGCGGTGCTGGCGCTGGCGCTCGCGCTGGCGCTGTACCTGGCGCTTGCGATGGCCGCGGTGGCGCGTCGCCGCGCCGGCGCCTGGCGCGACGCGGTGTGTTTCGGCGCCGCCTGGTTGCTCGCCGAACTCGCGCGGACCTGGCTGTTCACCGGCTTTCCGTGGCTGGCGTCGGGCTATGCGCACGTCGATTCGCCGCTGGCGGTGCTGGCGCCGTGGGTCGGCGTGCTCGGCATCGGCGCGGTGGCCGCTGCGCTGGCGGCGCTGTGGGCGCAGGCAGCAACGCAGCGCGCTGCCACTGTGGCGAGCGTGGTGCTGCTCGCGCTGGCGACGTGGAGCGGGCCGGTGTCGTACAGCCGGCCCACGGCAACGCACTCGGTCAGCCTGCTGCAGACCAACGTGCCGCAGGACGAGAAGTTCATGGTGCAGCAACTGCCGCAGACGCTGCGCGCGCTGGCCGCCGACATAGCGGCGGCGCGAGGCGCCTTGGTGATCGCGCCGGAGACCGCGATCCCGCTGCTGCCGTCGCAGCTCGACGAGGTGGCGCCGGGCTACCTGCGCACGCTGGCCGAGCGCTTCGCGACGCCCGAGCGGGCGCTGATGGTCGGCCTGCCGCTGGGCGACTACGACCGCGGCTACAGCAACTCGGTGCTCGGCTTCACCGGCGGGCAGAGCGTGCCGTACCGCTACGACAAGCAGCACCTGGTGCCGTTCGGCGAATTCATTCCTACCGGCTTTCGCTGGTTCACCACGCTGCTCGACATCCCGCTGGGCGACTTCACGCGCGGGGTGCGCAATCCGCCGTCGTTCGCCTTCGCCGGCGAGCGCATCGCGCCCAACATCTGCTACGAGGATCTGTACGGCGACGAACTCGCGCTGCGCTTCGCCGACGAGGCGCGCGCGCCGACGATGTTCGCCAACCTGAGCAACATCGGCTGGTTCGGCGACACCATCGCGGTCGAGCAGCACCTGAACATCTCGCGCATGCGCACGCTGGAGTTCCAGCGGCCGATGCTGCGCGCCACCAACACCGGCGCCACCGCCGTCATCGACGCGCGCGCGCGGGTGGTCGCGCAGCTGCCGCCGTTCACGCGCGGCGTGCTCGAGTCGAAGGTGCAGGGCCAGCGCGGCCTCACGCCGTACGCGTGGTGGGCTTCGCGCGCAGGCCTCTGGCCCTACCTTGCGCTCGGGCTGCTCGGCTGCGCGGCGTGCGTAAGGTGGCAGCGCGGCCCGCGGCGGGCTGCCTGAGCGCCCGCGCGGCCGCGGGCCGGCCCATAGAATCGTCGGCTGCCACGGAGGGGCGGTGCCCCAGGGCCGCGATGCTCAACTTCCAACAACTGATCCTCAAGCTGCAGAGCTACTGGGATGCGCAGGGCTGCGCGCTGCTGCAGCCGTACGACATGGAGGTCGGCGCCGGCACCAGCCACACCGCCACCTTCCTGCGCGCGCTCGGCCCCGAGCCATGGAAGGCCGCCTACGTGCAGCCGAGCCGGCGGCCCAAGGACGGCCGCTACGGCGAGAACCCGAACCGGCTGCAGCACTACTACCAGTACCAGGTGGTGCTCAAGCCGGCGCCGGCCGACATCCTCGACCTCTACCTCGGCTCGCTGCAGACGCTCGGGTTCGACCTGACGAAGAACGACGTGCGCTTCGTCGAGGACGACTGGGAGAACCCGACGCTCGGCTGCTGGGGCCTGGGCTGGGAGGTGTGGCTCAATGGCATGGAGGTGACGCAGTTCACCTACTTCCAGCAGGTGGGCGGCATCGAGTGCCGGCCGATCACCGGCGAGATCACCTACGGCCTGGAACGGCTGGCGATGTACATCCAGGGCGTCGAGAGCCTGTTCGACCTGCAGTGGGCGCCCGGCATCACCTACCGCGACGTCTACCACCAGAACGAGGTCGAGCAGAGCGCCTACAACTTCGAGCACAGCAACGTCGAGTTCTTGCTCGACGCGTTCGGCGAGTACGAACGCCAGGCCCAACACCTGATGCAGCAGCAGCTCGCGCTGCCGGCGTACGAGCAGGTGCTGAAGGCCGCGCACACCTTCAACCTGCTCGATGCGCGCGGGGCGATCAGCGTCACCGAGCGCGCCGCCTACATCGGCCGCATCCGCCACCTCGCGCGCAGCGTCGCCGCGGCCTACCGCGACAGCCGCGCGCGGCTGCGCTTTCCGATGGCGCCGCGCGCCTGGGCCGACGAGGCCCTCGCCGCGCTGGACATGAAGGCACCGTGATGTCGAGCCCCACCCAGAGCCTGCTGGTCGAGCTGCGCGTCGAGGAGCTGCCACCCAAGGCGCTGAAGCGACTCGGCGAGACCTTCGCACACGGGCTGCTTCAGGCATTGAAGGCGCGCGGTCTGGCCGGCGAGCGCTCGGCGGTCACCGGTTACGCGACGCCGCGGCGGCTGGCTGCGCACGTCAGTGCGGTGCACGCGGTGGCGGCCGACCAGCAGGTCGTGCGCAAGGTGATGCCGCTGGCGGTGGCGCTCGATGCCGCCGGCAAGCCGACCACCGCGCTGCGCAAGGCACTGGCCAAGCTCGGCCACGAAGCGCTGGCCGACCGCTGGCCCGACGCAGTGGACGGCTCCGGGCGCCTCTACGAGGACGCCGATGGGAAGGTGCGCGCGCTGTTCCTGCAGACGCTCGTGAAGGGCGCGCCGCTCGGCGCCGGCTTGCAGGCCGCGCTCGACGAGGCCATCGCGGCGCTGCCGATTCCGAAATTGATGACCTACCAGCTCGCCGACGGCTGGACCAACGTGCAGTTCGTGCGGCCGGTGCACGGCGTGGTCGCGCTGCACGGCGCCGACGTCGTGCCGGTGCAGGCGTTCGGGCTGCCGGCGGGGCGCGACACGCTCGGCCACCGCTTCGAGGCTGCGGTCGAGCCGCTGCGCCTGCAGCACGCCGACCACTATGCGCAGCAGCTCGAGCAGCAAGGTGCGGTGGTCGCCGGCTTCGGGCACCGCCGCGCCGAGATCGTGCGCCAATTGCAGCGCGCCGCCGGCGCGCTCGAGCTGAAGCCCGTCGACGACGACGCGCTGCTCGACGAGGTGACGGCACTGGTCGAGCGGCCCAACGTGCTGTTGTGCGAGTTCGAGCCGGAGTTCCTCGCGGTGCCGCCGGAGTGCCTGATCCTGACGATGAAGGCCAACCAGAAGTACTTCCCGCTGCTCGACCGCGAGGGCGCGTTGACGAACCGCTTCCTGATCGTCAGCAACATCCGGCCCGACGACGCGAGCGCGGTGATCCGCGGCAACGAGCGCGTCGTGCGGCCGCGCCTGGCCGACGCCAAGTTCTTCTTCGACCAGGATCGCAGGAAGACGCTCGAATCGCGCGTACCCGGCCTCGACAAGGTCGTCTATCACGCCAAGCTCGGTTCGATGGGTGATCGCGTGCGGCGCGTGCGCGCAATCGCGCGGGCGATCGGCGAGCAGTTCGGCGCGCGCGGCGCTGCGGCGCTGTCGGCCCAGGCCGACCGCGCGGCGCTGCTGGCCAAGGCCGACCTGCTGACCGACATGGTCGGCGAATTTCCCGAGCTGCAAGGCGTGATGGGCGGCAACTACGCGCGCCACGACGGCGAGCCCGACGCGGTGGCGCTGGCGATCGAAGACCACTACAAGCCGCGTTTCGCCGGCGACGCGCTGCCGCGCAACGACGCCGGCCTGGTGGTCGCGCTGGCCGACAAGCTGGAGACGCTGGCCGGGCTGTTCGGCATCGGCCAGGCGCCCAGTGGCGACAAGGATCCGTTCGCGCTGCGCCGCCACGCGCTGGGCGTGATTCGGATTCTGCTAGAGCGCGAACTGGACCTGCCGCTTGATCGATTGCTTCTTTGCGCGCTCAGCAGAACCCTCTGGCCTTCTTCCTGGTCGCTTCTGGTGCCCAGCAGCAACGGTTCCCTTGTTGACACGCGCGGAAGGCTATTGGAGTTCCTCGCCGACCGGCTCACCACGCACCTGCGCGATTTGGGCTATTCGACGCGGGAAGTGGACGCTGTGATGGCCGACGACAAATTCTGGTGGGTCGACCAGATGCCAAAGCGCCTTGCAGCGGTGCGCGCATTTTCGAAGTTGCCCGAGTCGGCGTCGCTGGCCGCGGCCAACAAGCGCATCGGCAACATCCTCAAGAAGAGCGATGCCGCGGCCGCCGCCAGCGTCGACGACGCACGGCTGGTCGAACCGGCCGAGCGCGCGCTGGGCGACGCGATCGCCAGGGTGACGCCGCGCGCCGATGCGCTGTTCGAGCGCGGCGAATACACCGCGTCGCTGCGCGAACTGGCGGCCTTGAAGGCACCGGTGGATGCCTTCTTCGACCAGGTGATGGTCAACGTCGACGATCCGCTGCTGCGCGCCCACCGCCTCGCCTTGCTGGCTCGGCTGCATCAGTCGATGAACCGCGTCGCCGACCTCTCTCGCCTGGCCGCCTGAGCCGCAAGGTCACCCCATGCTGCACAACCCTCGCCTCGTGATCCTGGGCCGCGACGGCATCCTGAACGTCTATCGCGAAGACCACGTCAAGGCGCCCGAGGAGTGGCAGCCCGTGCCCGGAGCGCTCGAGGCGGTGGCGCGGCTCAACCACGCCGGCTGGCATGCGGTGGTGGCCACCAACCAGGCGGGCATCGGCCGCGGCATGATCGACATGGCCTCGCTCAACGCGGTGCATCAACGCATGATGCAACGCCTGGTCGCCGTCGGGGGCCGCCTCGACGCGGTGTTCTTCTGCCCGCACACGCCGGAGGACAACTGCGAGTGCCGCAAGCCCAAGCCCGGGCTGATGAAGCAGGTCGGGTTGCGCTACGGCATCGAGCTGCGCACCGTGCCGATGGTGTGCGACACCCTGCGCGACCTGCAGGCCGCGCAGGCGGCGGGCTGCGAGCCGCACCTGGTGCGCAGCGGACGCGCCGCCGGGCTCGACGCCGCGCAGTTGGCGGCCATCGTCGCGCAGGTACCCGACACCGAAGTCCACGCCGACCTCGGCGCGTTCGTCGACTTCCTGCTGCAGCGCGCGCACCTGCCCGATTCGGGCCCGATCGACCTGAACTGACTCGTGGCGAACCTGGTCGCGCTGGCTCGCTCGCTGCTTTTTCTGCTCTGGATGGGGGTCACCGTGGTGCCGTACGCCGTCGCGGTGCTGCTGGCGTCGACGGTGCGACGAGGCGCACCGCTGTACTGGATGTGCGTGGCGTGGCTGCGGCTGGTGATCGGCGGCGCGCGCTGGATCTGCGGCGTGCGCCATCGCGTGCAGGGCCTGGAGCGGGTGCCCGATGCCAGCCGCGCGCAGGCGGCGGTGATCCTGGCGCCCAAGCACCAGTCGACCTGGGAGACCTTCGCGCTGCCGACGCTGATGCCGCACCCGCTGGCCTACGTGTTCAAGAAGGAACTGCTGCAGATCCCCTTCTTCGGCTGGGCGATGGGGCGACTCGATATGATCCACATCGACCGCAGCAAGCGCGCCGAGGCCTGGGCCCGCGTGGCCGAGCAGGGCGCACGGCTGATGGCCGAGGGCGTGTGGGTGATCATGTTTCCCGAGGGCACGCGCACGCCGCGCGGCGCGCAGGGCACCTACAAGAGCGGCGCGGCGCGGCTGGCGGTGGCCACCGGCACGCCGATCGTGCCGATCGCCGTCACGTCGGCGCGCTGCTGGCCGCGGCGCAGCTTTCTGCTGCGGCCCGGCACGATCGAGATCTCGATCGGCCGGCCGATCGACAGCCGCGGCCGCGACCCCGACGAGCTGATGCACGAGGTCGAGCGCTGGATCGAGGCCGAGATGCGGCGGCTCGACCCAGAGGCGTATCCGCCGCCCGACGCGCCCGGCGCAGCGGCGCAGCCGCCGTAGTCGCTGCGGCAGCGCACGCGGGCCGTGCGCGCGCGCTTCGTAGAATCGCGCGATGCCGTCGCTCGATAGATTGCCGCAGCCGGGCCAGCTGAGTCTGTTCGACGACGGTGCGCCGCACGATGCGTGGCTGCCGCCGCCGCGCGCGCTCACGCCGGCGATGCCGCCTGCACCCGACCTGCTGCGCCATCCGCGCGCGCAGCGCGAGATCGTGCTCGAGGGCCGGCGCGTGGCGTATGAGTACCGCGTCGCGCGCCGGCGCAGCATCGGCTTCACGGTCGGCCTCGAGGGCCTCAGCGTGCGCGCCCCGCGCTGGGTGCGCCGCGCCGATGTCGACGAGGCGTTGCGCGAACGGGCACGCTGGATCCTGGCCAAGCTCGCCGAACAGCGCGAGCGCGCCGCCCGGGTTGAGGCCTCGCGGGTGCAGTGGCGCGAGGGCTCGACCATCCCGTTCCTCGGCGAACCGCTGGTGATGGTGCTCGACCCGCGCGTCGCCGGTGCGGTGCTCGATGCCGACGCGCCAGGCCTGCCCGCGGTGCCGCATCGCGTGCTGCGCATCGGGCTGCCGCACGGCGCCCGGCCCGAGCAGTTGCGCGAGGCGGTGCAGGCGTGGCTGCAGCGCCAGGCGCTGCGCCTGTTCGAGCAGCGCTGCGCGCACTTCGCGCCGCGCATCGGGGTGCGCGTGCGGCGGCTGGCCCTCAGCTCGGCGGCCAGCCGATGGGGCAGCGCCAGCGACGACGGCGGCATCTGGCTGCACTGGCGGCTGATCCATTTCACGCTGCCGGTGATCGACTACGTGGTGGCGCACGAGCTGGCGCACCTGCGCGAGATGAACCACAGCCGCGCCTTCTGGCAGGTGGTGCGCTCGGTGGTGCCCGATTTCGAGCGCGCGCGCCGCGCCCTCGACGACCAGCCATTGCCGGCGCTGGACTGAACCGCGGCCGGCCGTGCACGAGCGGTCGTGCTGGCGGCACCCCGAGACGCCGCAGCGGCGAAACCGGTGACAATCACCGCAGTCGTAGCGCGCACAGGTGATCCGTGAGCACCGAACTCGGCGAACTCTTCAACACCAACCGGCAGTGGGCAGAAGCCACCGAGCGCAGCAGCCCCGGCTTCTTCACCCGGCTGCGCGAGCAGCAGGCGCCGCAATACCTGTGGATCGGCTGTGCCGACAGCCGGGTACCGGCCAACGAGATCGTCGGGCTGCTGCCGGGCGAGATGTTCGTGCACCGCAACGTCGGCAACGTGGTCGTGCACTCGGACCTGAACTGCCTGTCGGTGATCCAGTTCGCGATCGATCTGCTGCAGGTCCGGCACATCATCGTGGTCGGCCACTACGGTTGCAGCGGCGTGCGCGCGGCGCTCGAAGGCCGCCGCGTCGGCATCGCCGACATCTGGCTGCGCCACGTGCACGACGTCCACAACAAGCATCGGGTGTTCATCGAATCGCTGCCCGACGGCGAGACGCGCATGAGCGCGCTGTGCGAGCTCAACGTGCTGGAGCAGGCGCTCAACGTGTGCGAGACCACGGTGGTCGGCGACGCCTGGGCGCGCGGCCAGAAGGCGGTGGTGCACGGCTGGATCTACGGCCTGCACAACGGCCTGCTCGAAGACCTGCGCATGACGGTGCACGACGCGCAGTCGGTCGGCGCCACCTACGGGCTGGCGCTGGGCGCGCTGAAGCAGCGCTACAGCACGCGGCGCGCGCCGATGCAGCGGCCCGATCGTTGAGCGCGATGGCTGCGCCGAAGCCCGCGCGCGCTGCCCCCGGCACCAGGCGCCCGGCTGCTGGCGGCCGCGCCCCGCTGACGTGTTTCCGCACCAGCTGACCGACGGCCGCGCCTTCCACATCGCGCAGGCGATGCTCGAGGGCTTCGACCTGCACTACCGGCTGATGCGCGAGTCGGGCCGCGCGGCCAAGGCGCGCTTCGAGGCCGCCGACTGGGCCGGCCAGCAGCGCGCGCAGCGCGAGCGCGTCGAGTTCTACGACCGGCGCGTGGCCGAGAACGTCGAGCGGCTGCGGCGCGAGTTCGACGTCCAGCACCTGTCGATGGACAGCTGGCAGCAGGTCAAGCTGCACTACATCGGCCTGCTGATCGAGCACCACCAGCCCGAGCTGGCCGAGACCTTCTTCAACACGGTGACCACCAAGATCCTGCACCGTGCGTACTTCCGCAACGACTTCATCTTCGTGCGGCCGGCGGTGTCGACCGAGTACATCGAGAACGACGAGCCGGCCTCGCTGCCGACCTACCGCGCCTACTACCCGACGCGCGACACGCTGCACGAGACGCTGGTTCGCATCGTCGACAACTTCCAGCTGCGCAACGAGTTCGAGGATCTCGACCGCGACGTCGCCCAGGTGCTCGGCGCGCTGCGCGCCTACACCGGCGAGGTGCGGCTGCGCACCAACTTCCAGATCCAGGTGCTGTCGAGCCTGTTCTTCCGCAACAAGGGCGCCTACGTCGTCGGCAAGATCGTCAACGGCTTCGTCGAGACGCCGTTCGCGCTGCCGATCCTGCACGTCGGCGGCGGCCGCCTGGCGATCGACACGGCGCTGTTCGGCGAGGACGACCTGCTGCTGCTGTTCAGCTTCGCGCGCGCCGACTTCATGGTCGAGATGGAGGTGCCCAGCGCCTACGTGCAGTTCCTGCGCTCGCTGATGCCGCGCAAGCCGCGCTCCGAGATCTACAGCACGCTCGGCCTGCACAAGCAGGGCAAGAACCTCTTCTATCGCGATTTCCTCTACCACCTGCGCCACTCGAGCGACCGCTTCCGCGTCGCGCCGGGCATCAAGGGCATGGTGATGCTGGTGTTCGACCTGCCGTCGTTCCCGT
>DASURM010000123.1:0-2348 GCA_036280035.1 Burkholderiaceae bacterium
GCGCTGACGACGACGTCGAACGCCACAGGCTGGGTGTCGAGGTAGTGCACCAGCTCGGCCTGGTGCAGCACGTCGTAGACACGGCGCTCGCGGGCCCGGCGCAGCATGCCCACCGAGAGATCGCAACCCGCCAGCGTACGCGCCCAGGGCCGCACCAGCAGCCCGCAAAGGCCGGTGCCGCAGCCGACGTCGACCGCCGCCAGTGCGCCTGCCGGCTCGCCCGTCGCAGCGGCCAGCGCGCTCGCGACCAGCTCGGGCGCGCGGTAGTGCAGCGATTCGAGCTTGGCGTCGAACGACGCTGCGAAGGCGTCGAACACCTGTTGCACGTAGGCGTCGCTGGCGCGCTGCGGCACGCCGTCGCCCACGCAGGCGGCGAGCTGGTGCTGCACCACCGGGTTGTCGGGCTCCTCGGCGAGCCATTCGCGGTAAAGCACTGTGGCCTGCTCGCGTTCGCCCAAGAGCACCAGCGCGCGGATCACCTGGTCGCGCGCCTGCAGATGGCGCGGCCACAGCGCGATGGCCTTGCTGTTGGCGACCAGCCCGTTGCGCACGCGCCCTTGCGCCATCAGCGTCACCGACAGGTTGTACCAGGCGTCGGCGAAATCGGGCTGCGCCGCGAGCGCGCGCCGGCACGCGGCCTCGGCGTCGGCCAGCCGCGACAGCTTGCGGTAGACGGTGCCGAGGTTGCTCAGCGCGTCGGCGGCACCAGGCTGCTGCGGCGCGGCGGCCACGCCTTGCTCGTAGGCCGCGGTGGCCTCGTCGAGCCGGCCCGCCGCGAGCAGCACGTTGCCGAGGTTGTTCCACGCGCCCGCGTTGGTGGGGTCGGTGGCGAGCGACTCGCGGATCAGCGCCACCGCCTCGTCGGTGCGCCCCTGCGTGTGACGCAGCACGCCGAGGAACTGCTGCGCGTTGGGCTCGCGGGGCCAACGATCGAGGATCGCCAGCAACGCGGCCTCGGCCTCGTCGAGGCGCTCGTCGCGCAGCGCGCCGATCGCGCGCTGCAGACGCTCGACCAGCACGCCCGCGGCCCGCTCAGAACCCGTAGGCAAAGTGGCCGTCGGGTGCGCTCACGGTGACGCGCTCGATCGGCTTGCCCTCGAGCATGCGGTTGAGGAACTCGCGGCTGATGTCGGGCAGCATCGTGTTGGTGAGGATGGCGTCGATCATGCGGCCGCCCGACTCGCTCTCGGTGCAGCGCGACACCACGAGCTGCACCACGCTGTCGTCGACCTCGAACGGAATCTTGTAGCGCGCCTCGACGCGCTTCTTGATGCGCCCGAGCTGCAGCCGCACGATGCGGCCGAGCATCTCGTTGGACAGCGGGTAGTAGGGGATCGTGACCAGCCGCCCGAGCAGCGCCGGCGGAAACACCTTCAGCAGCGGCTCGCGCAGCGCCTTGGCCATGCCCTCGGGGTCGGGCATCAGCTCCGGATCCTTGCACAGGTTGGCGATCAGCTCCGTACCGGCGTTGGTGGTCAGCAGGATCAGCGTGTTCTTGAAGTCGATGAAGCGGCCTTCGCCGTCTTCCATGAAGCCCTTGTCGAACACCTGGAAGAAGATCTCGTGCACGTCGGGGTGGGCCTTCTCCACCTCGTCGAGCAGCACCACGCTGTAGGGTTTGCGCCGCACCGCCTCGGTCAGCACGCCGCCCTCGCCGTAGCCCACGTAGCCCGGCGGCGCGCCCTTGAGCGTGGAGACGGTATGCGCCTCCTGGTACTCGCTCATGTTGATCGTGATCAGGTTGTGCTCGCCGCCGTACAGCGCCTCGGCCAGCGCCAGCGCGGTCTCGGTCTTGCCGACGCCCGAGGTGCCGGCGAGCATGAACACGCCGATCGGCTTGCTCGGGTTGTCCAAGCCCGCGCGCGAGGTCTGCACGCGCTTGGCGATCATCTCCATCGCGTGGTCCTGGCCAATCACCCGCTGCCCCAGCAGCAGCGGCAGCTTGAGCACGGTGTCGATCTCGTTGGCCGCCATGCGGCCCACGGGGATGCCCGTCCAGTCGGCAACGATGGCGGCCACCGCCTGCGCGTCGACCGTGGGCAGGATCAGCGGCGCCTCGCCTTGCAGCTTGGTGAGTTCGGCTTGCGCCGCCTGGAGGTCGGCCAGCGCCGACGCGCGCTCGGCGTCGCTGAGCGCCGGAGCCTTCTCGTCCTTGCCGGCGCCGGGCGCCGCAGGGTCGCCGTCGATGCGCTCGAGCTTGCCGCGCAATTGCGCGCGCAGCGCGAGGATGCGGTCGACCAGCGCCTTCTCGGCCTGCCAGCGAGTCTGCAGGCTGTCGAGCCGCTTGCGCTCGTCGCGCAGTTGCTCCTCGGCGGCGGCGTTGCGCTCGCGCGTGTCGACGCCGATCG
>DASURM010000124.1:0-7818 GCA_036280035.1 Burkholderiaceae bacterium
ACCGCCGTACTCCGCCGCAAACACGAAGTCGGGGCTCTTGGCCATGATCGCGGAGATGTATTGCGTGTAGTCGCTCGCGCCGAGTTGCGGCCACTGTTGGCCGACGACATCGACATTGACGCCGTCTTCTTTCAAGCCGGCTCAAACAACAGATGGCGGCCGCGCATGCAGCCGACCCAGTCAGCGCGCCATCAGGCCGCGGAGGGTTCCGCAGAGCGTCGCAACAGCATCCACCTCTGGCATAAGATGCCAACCGGCCTTCCTGCCTTCGGAGCCGATGACATGCCGACGCGCAACGTGGTCCTGAGCGAGCATCAACATGACCTGGTCGATGCCCTCGTCCAGTCCGGCCGCTACCAGAACGCCAGCGAGGTGCTGCGCGAGGGACTACGCCTCATCGAGGAGCGCGAACGCATCGAAGAGGCCAAGCTCAAGGCCCTGAAGCAGGCCGCACGCCAGGGTTGGGCCGATGTCTCGGCCGGTCGATACGCCGACGTGGCGGACTCCCAACTCGAGGACTTCGTCGGTCAACTGGGTCGGCGCGCTGCACGCCAGGCCAAGACCGCCGGCTGATGCTTCGCTATCGCCTGTCGGCGGCAGCGACCATGGAGCTGGCTCGACACCTTGATCCCGAGCCGTCTTGGGAATAGCGAGGCCGACAAAGGGCTCGCCACAGAGGCGAGTCGAGGTGCGGATATTCGCGATCGAACCGAAGCGCAGAGCGAGGTCGAAACGGCGAAACGCCCAGCGACCAGACCGTAATGACAACGGCGTTACGCCGCGGTACAATGCCGCCTCGACCGGAACCCGCTCGCCATGAAGCCCGCCACTGCCACGAAATCCGCCCCGCGCGAGACGCTGAACATTCGCATTCCCGCGGCGGAACGCAACCTGATCGACCGCGCAGCCTTGTCCGCCGGAAAGACGCGGACCGACTTCATCCTCGGCGCCGCGCGCCGCGCCGCCGAGGAGGCCCTACTCGAGCGCGCTCTAATCCTGGTCGGCTCGGCGAAGTTCGACAAGTTCCTCGACTTGCTGAATCAGCCTGCGAAGCCGAACGCACGTCTGCGCCGCACGATGAAGAGCGCGCCGCCCTGGCGAGAGGGCTGACGCCGCCGCGATGCTGCGCGCCCCCGAACCGCTGACCGCGCAGCATGCGCTCGGCGACTTCGACAGCGGCGTGCGATCGCTCGACGATTGGCTGCGCCGCCGCGCCATGCACAACCAGGCCAGCGGCGCGTCGCGCACGTTCGTCGCCTGCGACGGCGCTCGCGTGGCCGGTTACTACGCCTTGGCCGCGAGTGCGGTCGCGCCCGATGCCGCAACGGGCCGATTCCGCCGCAACATGCCGGATCCCGTGCCCGTTGCCGTGCTGGGTCGACTGGCGGTCGACAAGAGCTTCCAAGGCAGGGGGCTGGGCCGCGCCCTCTTTCGCGACGCAGCACTGCGCGTGCTGGCCGCCGCCGACAGCATCGGCATCCGCGGCATGCTGGTGCACGCGCTTTCTGACGAAGCGAAGGCGTTCTACGTCGGCCTCGGCCTGGACGTGTCGCCACTCGAGCCGATGACGTTGATGGCGACGCTGGCGGACTTGAAGGCCTCGCTGCGCCCGTGAGAAGCCGTGGCCGGCAATCTGCGAAACGCCGCCCCCGCAAGACGAGGCCCGGCTTCGCCGCAGAGCAATCGACGTCGCTCGGCCGGTCGAACCGCTCGCGCCGACCCCGTGCTGACGACGCAGGAGGCCGCCGATCTGGTCGGCGTCTCGCGGCCCTACATCGTGGCCCGCATCGAGGCCGGAGACATTCCGCTTCATCAGCAGGTGGGCAACCAGCGAAGGGTGTTGAAGTCGGCCGTCGAGGCGTGGCTCCGGCGCGAGCAAGCTCAACGCCGGCGCGCGCTCGGCAAGCTGGGCGCTCACCTCGACGACGAAATCTTCATCCGCTGATCCGGTGACCCCCGTCGTCGCGGATGCCGATGTGCTCTTTGGCGCGACCACGCGCGGCCGGCTGATCCATCTCGACTTCATCGGGCTGATCCGTCTGCACTGGAGCCCGATGATCCTCGAGGAGCTGAGCCGGGCGCTGGTGGACACGGGTCGCAAGCCGAGCGATCTGGCGGCCAGGCGACACGAGCAGTTGCCGCGCGCTGCCCTGCCGCACGCAGATGTCCCGGCGGCGACCGTGCAGAAGCAGTTCCAAGCCGTCGCCGCGGCCGTGCGGTCGGCAAAGGACATTCATGTCGCCGCCGGCTGTCGCGGGCCTTGACCTCGACGGCAAGGAGTGCAAAGGTGTAGGATTTAATCCTAATATCCCCCTTGGAACCCCCTTGGAAGATTGCCATGCGCTCCACCCAACAGTTCAGCATCACGCTGCCCAACGAGATGGCCGATACCGTTCGCGCCAAGGTTGCCTCAGGCGAGTACGCCACCGAAAGCGAGGTCATTCGCGACGGCCTGCGCGTTTTGATCGCGCGCGACCGGGCGGTCGACACTTGGCTGCGGACCGAAGTGGCCGCAGCCTACGACGCGCTCAGGGCAGCGCCCGGACGCGCGGTGTCGGCAGCGAAGGTTCGCGAGCGCCTCTCAGCGGCGCAGCGCCGGCACAGCGCGAAGGCGTGAATACCTACACCGTCGCCTTCGCGCCCGAGGCCGAAGACGACCTCGTCGAACTGTTCGAGTACATCGCGGGGCACGGATCGCCTGAAGTCGCGGCGCGATACACCGATGCCATCGTCGCGTACTGCGAGGGTCTCGCGACCTTCCCTCACCGTGGGACCAAGCGCGACGACATTCGTCCCGGCTTGCGGATCACCAACTATCGAGGCCGAGCCGTCATCGCGTTCAATGTCGACGACGGCGCGGAAACGGTGTACGTCCTCGGCGTCTACTACGGCGGTCGGGACTACGAGTCCGAGCTGGGCGCCGGCGAAGAAGACTGACCGCTCCATCGGCACGTCGTCGAGCTGCACCTTCCTCGCACCACTTGCGCGGGAAGATGTGGTGAATGTCGATCTTGCGTTCATCGCGGTCGAGGTCGACCATGCGCGCCTTCCAGAAGAAGTCTTGCGCGCCGTCCCGTTGCAGCAGCACGTACAGGCCGCGGTAGGCCGCGCTCGTGCATGACCGCAGGGTGTCCAAGCGGAAACTGGCACCAGACTGTCCAGAAACGACAGAGGGTTAGCCGCTCCCCGCTCGCAAACCCTCATGAATTCTGGTGGGCCCTGCAGGATTCGAACCTGCGACCAACGGATTAAGAGTCCGCTGCTCTACCAGCTGAGCTAAGAGCCCTGTTGTTCGCGCCGCTCGGGCGCCGGACTCTCGATCCGATGGTGGGTCGTGCAGGATTCGAACCTGCGACCAACGGATTAAAAGTCCGCTGCTCTACCGACTGAGCTAACGACCCCGCGGGTAGAGCGCGCGATTCTAGCACCGCACTTTCAGCGCGCCGCGCGCTGCGCGGCCGCGATCGCCTGCATCAATTCGCCGGCGGCCACCATGCCGAAGGTGGCCGTCACCGCCACGCTCGAGCCATAGCCGTGGCAGTTGAGGCTGCCGTCGCTCGGCGGCGCATCGGCATCGCACGCTGCGGCGTCGGGCCGCAGCACCGCCTCGCGCGAGAACACGCAGCGCAGGCCGATCGCGCCGCTGCGCGCGGCCGCGCCGGCCTTGCGCAGCCGCTGGCGCAACGCGGCCAGCAGCGGGTCGTGCGTCACGTCGGCGAGGTCGGCCACCTCGACGCGTTGCGCCGCGCGCTTGCCGCCGGCGGCGCCGGCGCACACCGTGGGCACCTGCGTCTGCAAGGCCCATTGCGCGATCGCCTGCTTGGCGCGCACCTGGTCGCAGGCGTCGAGCACGCCGTCGACGGCGCGGCCTTGCAGCAGCGCCGGCCAGTTGTCGGGCTCGACGAAGGCTTCGACCGCCTGCACGTCGCAGCCTGGGTGAATCTGCGCGATGCGCCCGCGCAGCGCCAGCGGCTTGGCCTGGCCGAGCGTCGACTCCAGCGCCTGAAGTTGGCGGTTGATGTTCGACTCGGCGACGTGGTCGAGGTCGATCAGCGTCAGCGCGGCCACGCCGCTGCGCGCCAGCGCCTCCACCGCCCACGAACCGACGCCGCCCAGCCCAACCACCGCGACGTGCGCGCCGCGCAGCCGCCGGTAGCCGGCGTCGCCGTACAAGCGCCGCACGCCGCCGAAGCGGCGCTCGAGATCGGCGCCGCCGGGCGGGGCCGCCGAGGCTGCGGCGACGGCCGGGTCCATCGCGCTCAGGCTGCGCGTTCCAGCCGCGAGGCCTGCCAGCGCAGCGCCGCGACGCCGCCGCCGAGGATGCCGGCCAGCGCGACGAAGCTGCCGATCGACAGCGTCGACAGCCCCGACAAGCCCTGCCCGATCGTGCAGCCGAGCGCGGTGATGCCACCCACGCCCATCAGCGTGGCGCCGATCAGGTGGGCCGCCGTGTCCTCGGCGTTGCGAAAACCTTCCCAGTGGAAGCTGCGCGTGGCCAGCGCCACCGCGGCGCTGCCGAGCACGACGCCCACCGTGCTGACGATGCCGACCGTCAGCACCTTGCTGGCGTCGCTGAAGAAGATCAGCCAGTCGATCGCGTAGGCCAGCGGAGCCACGAAGCTGAGCGACTCCATGCGCTGCGAGTTGGTGGCGAGAAACGCCTCTTCCAGCGTGGCCGGATGCTCGGCCAGGTGGCCGAGGCGGCCCGACACCGCCCACAGCGCGGCGATCACGACACCGATGCCGATGCCGCCGAGCAGCACGTCGCCGCTCCGCCCTTCGGGGCGTGCCAGCGCCCAGGCCAGCAGGCCGCCGCCGACCACCAGAGCGAGCCCCACGGCCCAGGCGGCGCGTGCGGTGCCGCTGCTCCAGGCGAGCAGCGACGGCAAGTCTTGCCCGGCAGGCAGCGTGAAGGCCACGCGGTCGACGGTGTTCACGCGCCACACCGCGGTGAGGCCCTTCAGCGTCGCGAACGCCGACAGACCCAGCACCACGAACACCACCAGCGACTTCAGGTTGCCGCCGCCCACGCGCACCAGCGTCTTGCTGCCGCAGCCCGATGCCAGCACCATGCCGAAGCCGAACATCAGCCCGCCGACCAGGTTGCTCAGCACCACCAGGCGCGGCACGGCATAGATCGAGTGGCCGGCCTGCACCCAGCCCAGCGCCACCATCGCGTTGAAGCCGAGCACCGCCACGCCGGCGGCCAGCGCCCACATGCGCATGCGCGCCCAGTCGCCCATCGCCACGATGTCGGACAACGCGCCCATCGTGCAGAAGTGCGTGCGCTGCGCGATGGCGCCGAACACGAGCCCTAGCGCGAAGGCCGCCCACAGTACCTGCGTGGTCAGCACCTGCACTTGCGCGTCGGTGAGCATCGTTCGGTGGCTCGAAGGGTTCAGGGTCGGTTCGAGACGCGGGCTGGCGGCTCGCCGCCCGCCCGCGCCGCCGGCCCGCGGCGCGCTACTTTAGCGCCGCAAGGCGTTCGCGGCCGGCCTGCGCCGCCTCCGACTTCGGATAGGTCTTGATCAGCTCGGCGATCGTGGCGCGCGCGCCCTTGACGTCCTTGGACTCGATCTGACAGTTGGCCACCGCCAGCAGGGCCTCGGGCGCGCGCGGGCTGTCCGGCGAGTTCTTGATCAGGGTGCGGAACGACACGATCGCGTCCTTGTACTGGCGCTGGCCGTACTGCGCGTTGCCGAGCCAGAAGCGCGCGCTGTCGACATAGCCGCTGGCGGGGTAGCGGCGCAGGAAGCTGCCGAACAACAGCGACGACTTGTCGTAGTCGCCGTTGCGCAGCGTCGCCAGCGCGTCGTCGAACAGGCGCTTCTCCTCGGGGTCGGCCATGAAGTCGCGGCCGTCGACCGTCACCTTCACCGGCTCGAGCTTGCGGATGCGATCGTCGACGCCCTGGGTGATGTCCTTCTGGCGGCGCTGCACATCGGTGAGGTCGCGCGTCAGTTGCTCGTCGGTGCCACGCAACTTGGCGATCTCGCCGCGCAGCGACTCGATCTGCCCGTTGAGTTCGAGCACGCTGCGTTGCAGCGCCTGCACCTGTTCGAGCGACTGCGCCTGCGCCTTGACGGCGTCGGCGGCCTGCTTCGCGTTGGCCTGCTCCAGTTGCTGCAGTTGTTGCCGAAGCTCGAGGATCGCCTTGCGCGCGTCGTCGTCCTCGAACAACGCGGCGTGCGCGGGCAGCGCCAGCAGCATCAGCAGCGCCGCGGCGGCGCCGAGCACCGGCCTCGGCCAGCGCAACATCACCGGTCCTTCAGCTCGGCGCGGCGGTTCTTGGCCCAGGCGGCTTCGTCGTGGCCTTCGATCGCCGGGCGCTCCTCGCCGAAGCTCACCGCCTCGAGCTGGCTGTTGCCGGCCCCGATCAGCTCCAGCGCCTTGACCACTGCGTCGGCGCGCCGCTGGCCGAGCGCGAGGTTGTATTCGCGGCCACCGCGCTCGTCGGTGTTGCCCTCGATCACCATTTTCTTGCCCTTGTTGGTGCTCAGCATCCGCCCGAAGCTCTCGATCAGCGGCCGGAATTCGTCCTTGATCGCGTAGCTGTCGAAGTCGAAGTAGACCACGCGGCCGAACTTGCCGGCGGCCGCACTCGCATCGATCTTGGTGGCGTCGACGGTGGCGACCTGCGACTGCGAGGTGGTGGCGCCGCCGCGGCCGGCAGCGCCCGCGCCGGCCGGGCTGGCCTTGGCATCGACCACCGGAGCGGCGTCATCGAGCTTGACCGACGAGCCGCAGCCGGCGAGCCAGGCACCGACCAGCACTGCGCATAGCGAGGTTCGAATCAGCTTCATGGTGGCACTCCTCATGGTGGTAATGGCCGTCAGCGGCCGAAAGGTCCCCAGATCGGCTCGCGCACGTCCTCGCCCGACGACAGCAGCCGCGTGCGGATGCGGCCGTCGAGCGTGGTGGTCATCAGCACGTCGCGCCCTTGCACGCGCGTAGCGTAGATGATCAGCTTGCCGTTGGGTGCGAAGCTCGGATTCTCGTCGTCGACGGTGTCGCTGACGGTGCGCACGGCGCCGCTGGCGAGATCGAGCGTGGTGACTTTGAATTCGCCGCCGTTGCGGTTGATGTAGGCCATCGTCTTGCCGTCGGGGCTCACCGCCGGGCTGATGTTGTAGCCGCCGGTGAAGGTCACGCGCTCGGGGCTGCCGCCGCCGATGCTCACCCGGTAGATCTGCGGGCTGCCGCCGCGGTCGCTGACGAAGTACAGGCTCTTGCCGTCGGGCGCGAACGCCGGCTCGGTGTCGATGGCGCTGCTCTGCGTGACGCGACGCAGGTTGCCGCCTTTGGGGTCCATCAGGTAGATCTGCGAGTTGCCGTCGCGCGACAGCGTGACCGCCAGCGACTTGCCATCGGGTGACCAGGCCGGCGCGCTGTTGCTGCCGCGGAAATTGGCGATCACGCGGCGCTCGCCGCTGGCCACGTCCTGCACCCACACCACGGCCTTGCCGCTCTCGAACGACACGTAGGCGAGCGACTTGCCGTCGGGCGACCAGGCTGGCGAGATGATCGGCTGCGTGCTGTTGAGCGCGACCTGGCCACCCTCGCCGTCGGCATCGGTGACGCGCAGCGTGTAGCGGTTGGCCACGCGCGTGACGTACGCGATTCGCGTCGAGAACACGCCCTTGTCGCCGGTGAGCTTCTCGTACACCGCGTCGGCCACGCGGTGCGCGGTGAGCCGCAGGTCGGCAGACAGCACGGCAAAGGCCTGACCGCCGAGGTCGGCGCCCTTGACCACGTCCCACAGCTTGTAGCGCACGTCGAATCGGCCATCGGCCAGGCGCGCCGCCGACCCGGCCACCA
>DASURM010000125.1:0-3343 GCA_036280035.1 Burkholderiaceae bacterium
GCGCGCTCGACGCCGCCAAGGGCGGCGTGCACGCGGTGCACATCATCGACGGCCGCGTGCCGCACGCGATGCTGCTGGAGATCCTGAGCGATCAGGCCTACGGCACGATGATCCGCTCGCATTGAATCCGAAGCGGTCCCCGCCCACAGTCTGGTTGTTCGACCTCGATGACACGCTGCACGACGCGGCGAGGGCGTCGATGGTCGGCATCCACGAGGCGATGAATGCCTACATGCAGCGCGAGCTGCAGCTCTCGCTAGAGGCGGCCACCGCGCTGCGGCGTACCTACTGGAAGCGCTACGGCGCCACGCTGCTCGGCCTGGTGCGCCACCACGGCGTGAAGGCCGCGCACTTTCTGCACGACACGCACCGGCTGCCCGGGCTGGAGGAGCGCGTCAGCGGCCACCGCCACGATTTCGCGGCGATTCGAGCGCTGCCGGGGCGCAAGCTGGTTCTCACCAACGCGCCGCGCCACTACGCACAGCGCGTGCTGGGGGCGCTGCGCATCGAGCATCTGTTCGAGGCCGTGGTCTCGATCGAGGACATGTGGATGTTCGGCCAGCTGCGGCCCAAGCCCGACTCGCGCATGCTGCGCGCGTTGTGCGCGCGCCTGCGCGTGGACCCGCACCGCTGCGTGCTGGTGGAGGACACGCTGTCGCATCAGAAGGCGGCGCGCGGCATCGGCATGCGCACGGTGTGGATGCGGCGCTACCGCCGCCGCGCCGCGCCGGCGCCGCGGCGGCCAGCCTATGTCGACCGGCTGGCGCCGACGCTGCGCGTGTTGGTCCGCCCGGGTCGCGAGCGGCCGCCGGCGCGCGCAGGCGGGTAGCGGCCGCGCCGACGCCGGCGGGCCGCAGCCGCCGTCAAGGCCGGAATCCGCGCTCGCCGAGCCAGTGTGAGTCGGTGTTTACCTGCACTCTGGGCCTTCGAGGCGCTGTGACAGAATCGTCGGCGCACCCTGCCGAGCCGCCCACGATCACGATGTCCGACATCACCCATGCCGACGGCGCCGAGTCGGCATCGACCGAGCCGGCCGAGCCCCGGGCCACCACGCGCAAGCGGCCCAAGCCGGGCGAGCGGCGCGTGCAGATCCTGCAGACGCTGGCGTCGATGCTCGAGCAGCCGGGGGCCGAGCGCATCACCACCGCCGCGCTGGCGGCCAAGCTCGATGTGAGCGAGGCGGCGTTGTACCGCCACTTCGCCAGCAAGGCGCAGATGTTCGAGGGGCTGATCGAGTTCATCGAGAGCAGCGTCTTCACGCTGGTCAACCAGATCACCGAGCGCGAGGCCTCGGGCGCCGCGCAGGCGCAGCGCATCGTGACGCTGATCCTGCAGTTCGGCGAGAAGAACCCGGGCATGGTGCGGGTGATGGTCGGCGACGCGCTGGTGTTCGAGAACGAGCGCCTCACCGTGCGCATGAACCAGTTCTTCGACCGCGTCGAGTCGCAACTGCGCCAGAGCCTGCGCCAGGCCGCCGAGAGCGCGGGCTCGATGACGCCCACCGTCGACGCCGGTGCGCTGGCGTCGGTGATCACGGCCTTCGTCGTCGGGCGGCTGCAGCGCTATGCCCGCTCGGGCTTCAAGCGCAACCCCACCGAGCACCTCGACGCGGCTCTTCAGCGCCTCACCGGCTGAGCGGCCGGAGGCCGCGATGCTGCACGTCGACGTCGGCGGCGCCACGCTCGCGCTGCTACCCGAGCGCGCAGCCTACCTGCCGGCGCAGCGCACGCTGCTGGTGGCCGACGTGCACGTCGGCAAGGCGGCGTCGTTTCGCGGCCTCGGCGTGCCGGTGCCCGGCGGCACCACCGACGGCACGCTGGCGCGCCTGGCCGCTGCGCTGGCCGCTAGCGGCGCGACGCAGCTGGTGGTGCTCGGCGACTTCGTGCACTCGGCGCGCTCGTACGCGCGCGCCACGCTGGAGGCGCTGACTCGCTGGCGCGAGGCGCACCCGGGGCTGCGCGTCACGCTGCTGCGCGGCAACCACGATGCGCGCGCCGGCGATCCGCCGCCGGGCTTGGACATCGAGTCGGTCGACGCGCCGCTGCGCTGCGGCCCGCTGCTGCTGGCGCACGAACCCGAGCCGCAGCCCGGCGCCTACGTGCTGGCCGGCCACGTGCACCCGTGCGTGGTGGTCGGTGCGCGCGGCTTCGACCGCCTGCGGCTGCCGTGCTTCCACTTCGGCCAGCGCGTCGGCGTGCTGCCGGCGTTCGGTGAGTTCACCGGCTCGCATGCGATGCCTCGCGGCGAGGGCGACCGCGTGTTCGCGATCGCCGACGGCTGCGTGCACGAGGTGTGAGGCACACTGCGCGGCGATGGACGAACGACTGCAACACCTGATCGACCATGCAGAGCGGCTGCTGACGCGGCTCGAGTCGGCGCTGCCGCATGCGCCGCGGGCCCCCGACTGGGAGGCGTCGATCGCGTTTCGCTACCGGCGCCGCGGCGGCAGCGCGCAGCTCGAGCCGGTGAAGCACGTGGCGTCGATCCGGCTGAGCGACCTCAAGGAGATCGACTCGCAGATGGAGCGGCTGCGACGCAACACCGAACAGTTCGTCGCCGGCAGGCCGGCCAACAACGTGCTGCTGACCGGGGCGCGCGGCACCGGCAAGAGCTCGCTGATCAAGGCCTGCCTGCACGAGTTCGCTTCGCGCGGGCTGCGCCTGATCGAGGTCGACAAGAGCGATTTGATCGAGCTGCCCGACCTGGTGGAGCTGGTGGCGCTGCGGCCCGAGCGCTTCGTCGTGTTCTGCGACGACTTGAGCTTCGACGAAGGCGAGCCGGGCTACAAGGCGCTGAAGTCGGTGCTCGACGGCTCGGTGGCCGCGACCAGCGACAACCTGCTGATCTACGCCACCAGCAACCGCCGCCACCTGCTGCCCGAGTACATGAAGGAGAACCTCACCTACACCCACACCGACGACGGCGAGGTGCACCCGGGCGAAGTGGTCGAGGAGAAGATCTCGCTGTCCGAGCGCTTCGGGGTCTGGATCAGCTTCTACCCGTTCAGCCAGCCCGAGTACCTGGCGATCGTCGCGCAGTGGCTGCGCACCTTCGGCGTCGCCGAGGGCCAGGTGCAGCAGGCGTTGAAGCCGTCGCTGGTGTGGGCGCTCGAACGCGGCTCGCGCTCGGGCCGCGTGGCCTGGCAGTTCGCGCGCGACTGGGCCGGGCGCGATGCGCACGACGAGGCGCTGCCGGCGTCGCCCGAAACGCCCGCCCCTGAAGGGCTGGACGATGCCTGAGCGGGACGTGAGCCAGCACCTGCGTGCTGGCGAACGCCAGCGAGGGGGCCGGCGCATGCAAAGCGCCGGCGCGGGCTGCAAGCCTGAGCGGGACGTGAGCCAGC
>DASURM010000126.1:0-13336 GCA_036280035.1 Burkholderiaceae bacterium
ACCACCACCCGGCGGCCAAGCGGATCTCGGCCTGACGCTGACACCGAATCGCCGCGAATCGGCCCTGCGGGGCCGTTTCCATTGGGGCTGCTCTCTAGATTCGACCTCCGCGCAACACCCCGCAAGCGCGTGACCTGTCCACCGTGCGGTGCAGCATTGCGTTTCTATAATCCATCGTTCTTTCACGGGACGCCCAAGGGTCGCCGGCATCGGTCGAACCGCTGGGTGTAGAGCCGATGAATCGTCTCGCTGCCATTCTGCCGCCCGGCAATGTGCTGGTGAATGTGGAGGCCACCAGCAAGAAGCGCGCGTTCGAGCACGCCGGCTTGCTGTTCGAGAACCTGCACTCGATCGCGCGCGCGACGATCACCGACAACCTGTTCGCCCGCGAGCGGCTGGGCTCCACCGGGTTGGGCCACGGGGTGGCGATCCCCCACGGGCGCATCAAGGGGCTCAAGAGCCCGCTAGCCGCCGTGCTGCGGCTGCAGGCGCCGATTCCGTTCGACGCCCCGGACGACGAGCCGGTGAACCTGCTGATCTTTCTGCTGGTGCCCGAAGCGGCCACGCAGCGCCACCTGGAGATTCTTTCCGAAATCGCCGAGATGCTGTCGGACCGCGCCTTGCGCGAGCAGCTGCAAGCCGAACCCGACGCCGCCACGCTGCACCGGCTGATTCACGACTGGCACCCGGCGAACACGCTCGCCTGAGCGGGTCGCGGCCGGCTGAAGACGGCACCCGATGAAGCCCACTTCAGTCAGTGCCGAGGCGCTGTTCGAGGCGCAGCGGGAGCTACTCCACTGGGAGTGGGTGGCCGGCCATGCGCACCCGGAGCGCCGCTTCGACGACGCCGCAGTGCGCGATGCGCAGTCGGCGGCCGACCTGGTGGGCTACCTGAACTACATCCACCCGTACCGCGTGCAGATCGTCGGCCATCGCGAGGTGGCTTATTTGTCGACGGTGAGTCTGGAGGATCAGGAGCGCCGCATCTCGCGCATCGTGACGCTGGAGCCGCCGGTGATCATCACTGCCGACGGCGTGGCGCCACCGGCGCGGATGGTGGCGATGTGCGACCGCGCCGACATCCCGCTGTTCGTGACCGGAGAGTCGGCCGGCCAGGTGATCGACGTCGTGCGCAGCTACCTGGCGCAGCACTTCGCCGAGCGCACCACGCGCCACGGCGTGTTCATGGACATCCTCGGCCTGGGGGTATTGCTCACCGGCGAATCGGGCCTGGGCAAGAGCGAACTCGGGCTCGAGCTGATCTCGCGCGGTCACGGGCTGGTGGCCGACGACGCGGTCGACCTCTACAAGGTGTCGCAGTCGTCGCTCGAGGGTCGCTGCCCCGAACTGCTGGCCAACCTGCTCGAGGTGCGTGGCATCGGCCTGCTCGACATCAAGGCGATCTTCGGCGAGACCGCGGTACGCCGCAAGATGCGGCTGAAGCTGATGGTGCACCTGGTTCGCAAGGAGACGATGGAGCGCGAGTTCGAGCGCCTGCCCTACGAGCCGCTGTACGAGGACATCCTCGGCATCGCGGTGCGCAAGGTCGTCATCGCGGTCGATGCCGGCCGCAACCTGGCGGTGCTGGTGGAGGCCGCCGTCCGCAACACGATCCTGCAGCTGCGCGGCATCGACACCTACCAGGAGTTCATCGCCCGCCATCAGAAGGCGATGGAGCAAAACCCCGGCTGATCCCCGGCGCCCAGGCTTCTAGACTAGCGGCCCGGCCGGTACGGGCAGTTCTTCTTGATGCAGACGGCGTACAGCGACAGCTGGTGATCGCTCAGCTCGAAGCCCCTCGACTGCGCCACCGCGCGCTGCCGCTGCTCGATGTGTGCGTCGTAGAACTCCTCGACGCGGCCGCAGGTCACGCACACCAGGTGATCGTGGTGCTGCCCCTCGTTGAGCTCGAACACCGACTTGCCCGACTCGAAGTGACTGCGTTTGAGCAACCCCGCCTGCTCGAACTGCATCAGCACGCGATACACGGTGGCCAGGCCGACGTCGGCGCCCTCGGTGAGCAGGGCCTTGTAGACATCCTCGGCCGTCATGTGCCGCACCGGGGCCTTCTGGAAGACATCGAGGATCTTCAGGCGTGGCAGCGTCGCCTTCAGACCGCTGCTCTTGAGTTCGTCGACCTGGCTCATGCTGGAGTGCGGGGCGCGTCGGTGCGGACCGATAGAATCGCCGCATCATAGCCACGCGCGCCGAGACTTGGCGCAGCAAGCCCTTGCGTCGCACCATGCCAGGCCGTCTGTTCGTTCGCCTTCGGATTCATCGGCCGGTCCTCGTGGCCGCTTGGGTTGCCGGCGCGTTGGGCGGCTGCTCGGCGGTGTCGCACGATGGCAGTCTGCTCGGGATCGTCACGCCTTATCGCATCGACATCGTGCAGGGCAACGTCGTCACCAAGGAGCAACTGGCCATGGTGCGGCCGGGCATGAGCCGCGTGCAGGTGCGCGACCTGCTCGGTTCGCCGCTGCTCACCGACCCGTTCCACGCCGACCGGTGGGACTACGTCTTCACGATCGCGCGACCCGGCACGCCGCCGCAGCGGCGCAGTATCGTGGTGCACTTCTCGGGTGATCAACTGCAGAAGATCGACGCCCCCGATCTGCCGTCGGAGCAGGAGTTCGTTGCGTCGATCAGCCGCACCTCGGCCAGCGGCAAGAACGTCATGCTCGAGTTGACGCCCGAACAGGTGGCTGCGTTACCCACGCCGCCCAAGACCGCCGCGCCTCCCCCGGAGCCGGCGATGGGGCCCGCGCGCGCCTACCCGCCGCTGGAGCCGAATTGACCTCGCCTTCGCCGCTGGCGGTGGCAGTGGCCGGCGCCTCCGGCCGCATGGGTCGCATGCTGATCGAAGCGGTGACGCAAGCCGGCGACTGCCGTTTGAGCGGCGCCCTCGACGTGCCGGGCAGCCCGGCGCTGGGTCTGGATCCTGCGGCGTTCCTCGGCGCCGACAGCGGCGTTCGCGTGACGAGCGATCTGCGTCAGGGCATCGCCGGCGCCCGGGTGCTGATCGACTTCACGCGCCCCGACGGCACGATGGCGCATCTCGCGGTGTGCCGGGAGCTTGGCGTCGCGGCGGTGGTGGGAACCACCGGCCTGTCGCCCCGGCAGAAGGACGAGATCGCGCGCATCGCGCAGCAGATCCCGATCGTGATGGCGCCCAACATGAGTGCCGGCGTCAATGTCGTGTTCAAGCTGCTCGACATGGCCGCGCGCGCGCTGAGCGAGGGCTACGACATCGAGATCATCGAAGCGCATCACCGGCACAAGGTCGACGCACCCAGCGGCACTGCGCTGCAGATGGGCGAGGTGGTGGCGCACGCGCTCGGGCGCGATCTCGCGTCGTGCGCGGTGTATGGTCGCGAAGGCGTCACCGGAGAGCGCGACCGAGCGACGATCGGCTTCTCGTCGGTGCGCGGCGGCGACATCGTCGGCGACCACACGGTGCTGTTCGCCGGCAGCGGCGAACGCATCGAGATCACCCATCGTTCGGCCAGCCGCGCCACCTACGCGCAGGGCAGCCTGCGGGCGGCGCGTTTCGTGGTGGGCAGGCGCCAGGGCCTGTTCGACATGCACGATGTGCTGGGGCTGCGATGAAAGCCCCCGGCTCGCTTTCGCGCCACTGAAATGCTGGGCCTGCAGCAGTTCTGGCAGCAGACCGACGGCGTCGGCCGTGCGGTGGCGGCGCTGCTGCTGGCGATGTCGATCAGCGCCTGGGTCGTGATCCTGTGGAAGGCCTGGGTGCTGCAGCGCGCACGCCGTGATATCGCGCGCGCAGTGCCGGCTTTCTGGGCGGCCGAGACGGTCGACAGCGCGCGCGGCCGGCTCCAGGCTCTCGATCGCGAGCAGGTGCTCGCGCCGCTGCTGGCCGCCGCCACGGCGCGGCCGGCCGTCGGCACCCTCGAGACCGCAGGCGTGCTCGATTCGCAGCTGACGCGCCGACTGCGCGACGCGCTGCATGCCGGGCACGCGCATCTGCAGTATGGCCAGACGCTGCTGGCGTCGATCGGTAGCACCGCGCCGTTCATCGGCCTGTTCGGCACCGTCTGGGCCATCTACCACGCGCTGGTCAGCGTTTCGGCGGCGGGCTCGATCACCATCGAGAAGGTGGCCGGCCCGGTGGGCGAGGCGCTCATCATGACCGCCGCGGGGCTGGCGGTCGCGATCCCCGCGGTGCTGGCCTACAACCTGTACGGCAAGTGGGTCGCAGCCTGCGAGGCCGAGCTCGAGGGCTTCGCGCACGACCTGCGCGAGATGGCGCTGGGCACCAGCGAGGCCGCCGCATAAGATGAAGCGGCCCGATGGCGCCTCGCTTCGCTCGCTGCCCCCCGAGGGGGGTGAGCCCGGACGTGGACGGTCCGGTGGACCGGCCACGCCTGGCGAACGGCTGGTCCGCGAGGACCTGTGCGGCCGGCAAGGCCGTCAGTGGCTACGGGCGGCCGGGCGCCACTAACATGGCCTTCGGACGCCTGCAGCGCAGCGCGGGGGCGCCGCCGATGAGCGACATCAACATGACGCCGCTGATCGATGTGATGTTGGTGCTGCTGGTGATCTTCATGATCACCGCGCCGCTGATGACCTCGAGCCTGAAGCTCGATCTGCCGCGCGCCGAGGGCGCCAAGCCCACCGACGCGGCGCAGTTCGTCACGCTGGCCATCGACCCGCAGGGGCGCTTCTTCTGGGGCGACGAACAGGTCGGCGTCGAGGCGCTGCGGCTGCGCGTGCGCGAGGCCGCGCTGCGCAACCCGGCCACCGAGGTGCAACTGCGCGCCGATCGCTCGGTCACCTACGGCCGCGTCGCCGAACTGATCGGCATCGTGCAGGAGGGCGGGCTGTCGCGCGTGGGTTTCGTCACCGAGGCGAACACCGAAGCGCCGCGCTAGCACTCGCGGGCGTCGCGGCGTGCGCTCCTACAATCGATGACCATGAATGAGCGCTATGTTCCCGCCGACGTGGAGGCCGCCGCGCGCGCGCACTGGGACGCGCGCGACGCCTATCGCGTGCACGAGGATCCCGCGAAGAAGAAGTTCTACGCCTGCTCGATGCTGCCGTACCCCAGCGGGCGGCTGCACATGGGGCACGTGCGCAACTACACCATCAACGACATGCTCGCGCGCTACAAGCGCATGCAGGGCTTCAACGTGCTGATGCCGATGGGCTGGGACGCCTTCGGCCTGCCGGCCGAGAACGCGGCGATGAAGAGCCGCACCGCGCCGGCGGCGTGGACCCACGACAACATCCGCATGATGAAGGCGCAGTGCAAGGCGCTCGGGCTGGCAATCGACTGGTCGCGCGAGCTCGCCACCTGCGACCCCGCCTACTACAGGTGGAACCAGTGGTTCTTCCTGAAGATGCTGGAGGCGGGCATCGCCTACCGCAAGACGCAGATCGTCAACTGGGACCCGGTCGATCAGACCGTGTTGGCCAACGAGCAGGTGATCGACGGCCACGGCTGGCGCTCGGGCGCGCCGGTCGAGAAGCGCGAGATTCCGGGCTACTACCTGAACATCACGCGCTACGCAGAGGAACTGCTCGACAGCACGCTGCACAAGTTGCCCGGCTGGAGCGACCGCGTGCGCCTGATCCAGGAGAACTGGATCGGCAAGAGCTTCGGCGTCAACTTCGGCTTTCCGTACACGCTCGACGGCGAGCCCAAGCTGCTGCGCGTCTACACCACGCGCGCCGACACCATCATGGGTGTCAGCTTCGTCGCCGTCGCCGCCGAGCACCCGCTGGCGACGCGGCTGGCGCAGGACAGGCCGGCGCTCGTGCCGTTCATCGAGAAGTGCCGGCGCGGTTCGGTGATGGAGGCCGACCTCGCGACGATGGACAAGGAAGGCATGCCAACCGGCTTCTTCGTCAAGCACCCGCTGACCGGCGCGCCGCTCGAGGTGTGGGTCGGCAACTACGTGCTGATGGGCTACGGCGAAGGCGCAGTGATGGGCGTGCCGGCGCACGACGAGCGCGACTTCGCGTTCGCCAAGAAGTACGGCCTGCCGGTCCCGCAGGTGATCGCGGTGAAGGGCGAAACCTTCTCCACCGACGCCTGGGCCGACTGGTACGCCGACAAGCAGCGCGGCGTGTGCGTGAACTCGGGCCAGTACGATGGCCTGGCTCACGACGAGGCGGTCGAGGCGATCGCCGCCGACCTCAAAGCCAAGGGCGTGGGCGACAAACAGGTGCAGTTCCGGCTGCGCGACTGGGGCATCAGCCGCCAGCGCTACTGGGGCACGCCGATCCCGATCATCCACTGCCAAGGATGCGGCGTCGTGCCGGTGCCCGAGAAGGATCTGCCGGTCGTGCTGCCCGAGCAACTGATCCCCGACGGCAGCGGCAACCCGCTGGACCGCTACGAGCCGTTCCTGAAGTGCACGTGCCCGCGCTGTGGCGCTCCCGCCCGCCGCGAGACCGACACGATGGACACCTTCGTCGACAGCGCCTGGTACTACATGCGCTACTGCTCGCCCGACGCGGCGACGATGGTCGACGCGCGCAACGACTACTGGATGCCGATGGACCAGTACATCGGCGGTATCGAGCATGCAGTGCTGCACCTGCTGTACGCGCGCTTCTGGACCAAGGTGATGCGCGACATGGGGATGCTGCGCTTCGGCGAGCCGTTCGAGCGGCTGATGAACCACGGCATGCTGCTCAACCACATCTACTTCACGCGCAACGACAAGGGCGGCAAGGACTACATCCCGCCGCCCGAGGTGAAGCCCACCCTCGATGCGCACGGCCACATCGTCGCTGGTACCACCGCCGACGGCAAGGCAGTGGAGTACGGCGGCGTCGGCAAGATGGGCAAGACCGAGCGCAACGGCGTCGACCCGCAGGAACTGATCGACCTTTACGGCGCCGACACCGCCCGCCTGTTCGTGATGTTCGTCGGCGGCCCCGAGGACGCCTCGGTGTGGTCCGACACCGGCGTGGCCGGGTCGGCGCGCTTCCTGCAGCGGCTGTGGCAGTTCGCGGTGCGCCGGTGCGACACGGTGCGCGGCGGCGGCGACGGGGCCGCCGTGTTCGGTGCCGCGGCCAAGGCGTTGCGCCGCGAGGTGCACCTGGTGCTCAAGCAGGTGCTCTACGACTACGAACGCATGCAGTACAACACCGTGGCCTCGGGCGCGATGAAACTGCTCAACGCGCTGGAGGGCTTCGAGACCAATGCCGGCTCGGCGGGCGACGTCGTGGCGCTGCGCGAGGGCTTGTCGGTGTTGCTGCGCGTGCTCTACCCGGCGTGCCCGCACATCGCCGAAGTGCTGTGGCAGCGGCTCGGCTTCGCGCAGACGGCCGGCGAACTGCTCGACGTGGCGATGCCCGTGGTCGACGAATCCGCACTGGTGCAAGACGAGATCGAGCTGGTGCTGCAGATCGCCGGCAAGACGCGAGGCAACGTCCGCGTGTCGGCGCAGGCCGACAAGGCGGCGATCGAACGCGCCGCGCTGGCAAGTCCGGAGTTCGCCAAGTTCGGTGAAGGCAAGTCGGCGCGCAAGGTGGTGATCGTGCCGGGCCGCCTGGTCAACGTGGTGGTCTGACCGCCGCGATGCCAGGCCGGCGCGCGCTGATCCCCTCGCTGCTCGTCGGCGCCTGGCTGAGCGCCTGCGGCTTCCGGCTGCGCGGCGCCACCGAGTTGCCGTTCTCGCGCGTCGCGCTCGTTGGTTTCGCGCCGCGCTCGCCGCTGGCCGAAGAATTGCGCCGCACGCTCGCACAAAGCGCCGAAGTGGTCGCCTCGCCCGCGCAGGCCCAGGTGGTTCTGTTCGCGCTCGCCGACCGCCGCGAGCGCAGCGTGGTCGCCTCCACCACCGCCGGCCAGGTGCGCGATCTGACGCTGCGCGTCCGGCTGGAGTTCAAGCTCACCACACCCGGTGGCCGCGTCTTGATCCCGCCCACCGAGCTGCTGCAGTCGCGCGACATGAGCTACACCGAAACCTTCGCGCTCGGCAAGGAATACGAGGAGGCCCAGCTGATGAAGGCGATGCAGACCGACATCGTGGGGCAGTTGATGCGCCGCATGGCACACGTGAAAGACCTCACTGGCTGAGCGCCGCCATGCAGCTGCGCCCCGAGCACCTCGCCACCATGCTGCAGCGCGGCCTGCGGCCGCTGTACACGGTGTATGGCGACGAGCCGCTACTGGCGCAGGAGGCGGGCGATGCGATCCGCGAGGCGGCGCGCGCCGCCGGCTACAGCGAGCGCAAGGTCTTCAGCGTCTCCGGCGCGCACTTCGACTGGTCCGGCCTCCTCGGCGCATCGATGGCGATGAGCCTGTTCGCCGAACGCCAGCTGATCGAGATCCGCATCCCCGGCGGCAAGCCGGGCAAGGACGGCTCGGACGCGCTGCAGCGCTACTGCGAGTCGCTGTCCGACGACGTCGTCACGTTGATCCACCTGCCGCGACTCGATCGCCAGCAGGTCAACAGCGCCTGGTTCGCCGCGCTCGACGCCGCCGGCGTGACCGTGCGCGTCGATGCCGTGGCGCGCCCGGCGCTGCCGCAATGGATCGCGCGCCGATTGGCCGCACAGGGCCAGCGCGTCGAAGACGGCGACGCCGGTGCGCAGACGCTGGGGTTCTTCGCCGATCGAGTCGAGGGCAACCTGCTGGCCGCGCACCAGGAGCTGCAGAAGATCGCCTTGCTGTATCCGCCCGGGGTGTTGAGCTTCGAGCAGATCGAATCGGCGGTGCTCAACGTGGCGCGCTACGACGTGTTCAAGTTCACCGAGGCGGTGCTGGGCGGCCAGACCGCACGTGTCTTGCGCATGCTCGACGGGCTGCGCGCCGAGGGCGAGGCGGCGGTGCTGGTGCACTGGACGCTGGCCGAGGACATCCGCGCGCTCAAGCGATTGAAGGACGCGCTCGGCCAGGGCAAGCCGATGCCGCTGGCGTTGCGCGAGGCGCGCGCATGGGGCGCCAAGGAGCGCCTGTTCGAGCGGCTCGCGCCGCAACTGGCCGACCACACGCTGGCGCATTGGCTCGACGCGGCCAGCATCTGCGACGGCCTGATCAAGGGCCTGAAGCATCCGCACTGGCCGCTCGACCCCTGGGACGGCCTGAAGCGCCTTGCGCTGATGGTCACGCAACACACGGCCGCACCGAAGCCGGCGCTGCCGCTGCGACTGGCGCTGCAAGCGTCGTTCTGATCGGCCCGCCGGGTCAAGAAGCCGCGCGCCTGGTAGACCAGAATGCGCCCCGTACCCGCGCCACTCCAGTGGCGCGTCCCCAAGTGGACACCGCGGATCCGGCTCCGCCGGTCCGCTGGTGTCGCCCCCTCGAGGGGGAGGCGGCCGCCAGGCCGCATCGGGGGTGAGCCTAGTACCCGCGCGCGCGGTCGATCAGATTGCCGATCGGCTGTCCGTCGAGCAGCGCCTGCACGTTGGCGGCCGCCAGTTGCGCCGCGGTGCGCGGGTCGGTCAACGCTGCCGCGTGCGGCAGCACGGTCACGCGCGGATGCCGCCAGAACGGATGCTTCTCGTCCAACGGCTCGCGCTCGAACACGTCGAGCACGGCATGGCCGAGACGGCCCGTGGCCAGCGCAGCGCGCAGATCGGCCTCGACCACGTGCGCGCCGCGCCCCAGGTTGACCAGCGCCGCGCCGCGCGGCATCGCCGCGAAGAAGCGCGCATCGAGCAGCCCGCGCGTGGCCGCGGTCAGCGGCAGCAGATTGATGACGATCGAGCTGGCGCGCAGGCACGGAAACAGCGCGTCGTCGCCGTGGACGTGAGTGACACCGGGTGGCAACTCGCGCGGCGCGTCGCTGCGTGTCCAGGCCGTGATGCGGTAGCCGTGCGGCGCCAACGCCCGCACGCACGCTGTGCCCATCATGCCGAGGCCGAGCACGGTGATCGGCAGTTCGTCGGCGCGCAGCTGCGGCAGCTGCCGCCACCGCATCTGCCGCTGCTGGCGGGCATAGGCGTAGAAGCCGCGGTGCAGCGACAGCACCGCCCACAACGCGGTCTCACCCATCGCGGTGGCGAGCGCAGGGTCGACCATGCGAGCGACCGGCACACCGGCCGGCACCGAGTCGTCGTTGAGCAGGCCTTCGACGCCGGCCCACAGCGACTGGATCAAACGCAGCTTGGGCAGGCCGCGCAAGCTGCCCGGCTGCGGATTGGCGACGATCGCCACCTCGACGCGCGTGCGATCGAACAACTCGTCGGCCACCGCCAGATGGTGCTGCGGCATCGCCTGCGCCAGCGCACCGTACCAGCGGTCGCGCTCCACCCCCTCGAAGTCGCCGGCCAACAGCAGGTTCATGGCGTGGACTGTGCACGTTGCAGCAGGCCCTGCAGCGCGTGCTGCACGCTGGCCGCGCGCACTTCGGCACGATCGCCCGCGAAGCGCCGCTGCTGGGTATCGACCTGCAGCGTGCCGTCACGATGGCGCAACGCGAAACCGAACCACACCGTCCCCACCGGCTTGGCCGGCGTTCCGCCAGCGGGGCCGGCGATGCCGGTGACCGCCACGCCGATGTCGACGCCGCTGCCGCGCACGATGCCCTCGGCCATCGCGTGCACCACCGCCTCGCTGACCGCACCGTGCGTATCGATCAGCGCTTGCGGCACGCCGAGCAACGTCACCTTGGCCTGGTTGCTGTAGCTCACCACGCCGCGCTCGAACCAGTCGCTCGAACCCGCCAGGTCGGTGCAGGCGGCCGCGATCATGCCGCCGGTGCAGCTTTCGGCGCACGCCAGGCGCCAGCCGAGCGCGCGTAGACGATCGGCCAGCTGGGCGACCAACCCCGCCGACTCACTCACGACAACCTCCACAGCGCGATGACCAGCAGCACACACAGCGCCGCCACCAGGTCGTCGAGCAAGATGCCCAGGCCTTGCTTGGCGCCGATCGCGGCGCCGGCAGGCGCCTTGAAGAGACGATCGGCCCACGCCACCGGGCCCGGCTTGGCGATGTCGAACAAGCGAAACAGCGTCACTGCCGCCAGTTGGCCGCGCCAATCGGTGGGCGTCACCAGCCACAGCACCAGCCAGATGCCGAGCACCTCGTCCCACACGATGGCAGCAGGGTCGCTCTGGCGCAGCGCCTGCGCGCAGCGCGTGCAGGCCCACCAGCCGATGACGAACGCGAGCAGCAACAACAGCGCCCATTGCCAGTCGTCGAGCCATTCGTCGAGCAGCGCGAACACCACCCAGCCGAACAGCGTGCCCGCGGTACCCGGACCCCATGGCAGCAGGCCGCTCCCGAGACCGAGCGCGATCGGGTGCGCCGGGTGTTCGAACAGAAACCGCCAGTCGGCGCGGCGCGGCGCGAACCCGGCCGTCGGCGGCCAGGCCGTCATCGGTCGGCGCCCGCGAAATGATCGAAGCCCCGCGCCACCCAGGGCGTGACGCTGCCGTCGGGCCAGTGCACCCGCAGGCCGGCGTCGCCGCGCAGTTGACCGATGCGACTCACCGCCACTTCGGCCTGGGCGGCGGCGCGCTGCACCGCCGTACGCGCCGAAGGCGGTGCGCTGAACAACAACTCATAGTCGTCGCCGCCGCCGAGCACGCACCGCTGCTGCAACGTCAGCGGCAGCGCCGACATCGCCGCCGAGCGCGGCAGGTCCGCCCAGTCGAGCAGCGCGCCGAGACGCGACTGCGCCATCAGATGGCCGAGGTCGCCGGCCAGGCCGTCGCTGAGGTCGATCGCCGAATGCGCCACGCCCCGCAGTGCAATGCCCAGCGCCACCCGCGGCTGCGGCCACTCCATCGCGCGGCGCAGCGACGCGAACGCGTCGCCCGGCAATTCGGCCTGGCCGCGGAACACCTCGAGCGCGAGCCGGGCATCGCCGATGCCGCCGCCGGGCGCATGACTGACCCACAAGTCATCGCCGGCTTGCCCGCCGCTGCGACGCAATGCCGCCGCGGGCGGGACTTCGCCGAGCACGGTGATGCCGACAGTCAGCGGGCCCGCGGTCGTGTCGCCGCCGACCAGCTCGATACCATGGGCGTCGGCCAGCGCGAACAACCCCTGCGCAAAGCCGCGCAGAAAGGCATCGTCGGAGCGCGGCAGCGCCAGCATCAGCGTGAACGCCAGCGGCGCCGCGCCGCAGGCCGCGAGGTCGCTCAAGTTGACCGCCAACGCCTTGTGCCCCAGCGCCTGCGGCGGCACCGTCGACAGGAAGTGCCGCCCTTCGACGAGCAGGTCACTCGACACCGCAAGCTCCATGCCGGCTGCCGGCGCCAGCAGCGCGCAATCGTCGCCCACGCCTAGCACCGCGCGTCGGGCCGGCCGCGCGAAGTAGCGTGCGATCAGATCGAATTCGCCGAGCGGCATCGAGCAATTGTGGCGCACCCCCGCTGGCGCCGAGGCGGTCGCTCGATCGTGCCGGAGGCGCTCCTACAATCGCCGACCGCCACCAGCGAGCGAAGCGCCATGTCCTCCAGCTACGAAGCCAAGCGCGCGGAGTTGTACCGCGCGGCGCTCGAATACCACGAGTTCCCCACCCCGGGCAAGGTGGCGGTCGCACCGACCAAGCAGCTGCTCAATCAGCGCGATCTCGCGCTCGCGTATTCGCCCGGTGTGGCGGCGGCTTGCGAGGAGATCGTCACCGACCCGGTGAATGCCTACCGCTACACCGCGCGCGGCAACCTGGTGGCGGTGGTCACCAACGGCACCGCAGTGCTGGGCCTGGGCGACATCGGGCCGCTGGCGGCCAAACCGGTGATGGAGGGCAAGGGCGTCCTGTTCAAGAAGTTCGCCGGCATCGACGTGTTCGACATCGAGGTCAACGAGCGGGATCTCGACAAGCTGGTCGAGGTGATCGCCGCGCTCGAGCCGTCGTTCGGCGGCATCAACCTCGAGGACATCAAGGCGCCCGAGTGCTTCTACATCGAGCAGAAGCTGCGCGAGCGGATGAAGATCCCGGTCTTCCACGACGACCAGCACGGCACCGCGATCGTCGTCGGCGCGGCCGTGCTGAACGCGCTGGAAGTGGCCGGCAAGAAGATCGGCGAGGTCAAGCTGGCCACCACCGGCGCCGGCGCCGCGGGCATCGCCTGCCTGGACATGCTGGTGGCACTGGGCGTCAAGCCGGAGAACATCCTGGCGTTCGATCGCGACGGCGTGATCCACGCCGGCCGCCCCCACCTCGACCCGGACAAGGCGCGCTACGCGCGCGACACCGACAAGCGCACGCTGGCGGAGATCGTGGACGGCGCGGACGTGTTCCTCGGCCTGTCCGCCGGCGGCATCCTGAAGCCGGAGATGGTGGCGACGATGGCCCCCAATCCGGTCATCCTGGCGCTGGCCAACCCGTACCCGGAGATCCTGCCGGACGACGCCAAGGCGGTGCGCCCGGATGCCATCATCGCCACCGGCCGGTCGGACTTCCCG
>DASURM010000127.1:0-8343 GCA_036280035.1 Burkholderiaceae bacterium
CCTGGCCATCGCCGCCGCGGCCGCGCAACCACTGCCACCAGCCCCAGAACGCGACCACGATGAACAGCAACTGCAGCGTTGCCTCGCCGTACAGGCGGTTGGCCGCGAACAGCACGCCGTAGAGCGCCGAGGCCGCGATCGCCAGCGGCCAGGCGGTGGCGTCGACTCGCAGGTTGCACCACACCATCGCGATCGACAGCACGACCGCCACGATCTCGAGCCAGGTGATCGGCGAGCCCCACAGCACGAACGCCGGGGCGAGCGCAGGCGCCGCCAGGCTCAGCGCCTGCTCGAGCTTCATTGCTTTCAGCGCTTGGGCGCGCTGATCTGGACGAACACCTCGTCGGGCTTGATCATGCCCAGCTCGCTGCGCGCCTTCTCCTCGATCATCTCGAGGCCCACCTTGAGGTCGAGCACCTCGGCGGCCATGCGCTGGTTGCGGGCCTGGGCCTCCTCGTTCTGCAGGCGCTGCGCCGCCAATTGCGAACGTTGGCTCCAGACGTACGGCACGCTGCCCTTGCCGAACCACAGGCCCAGGTGCACGAGCACCAGCAGCGTGACCAGGATCCAGGTGGCGGTGCGCGGGCTGATCATGGCGGTGTCAGTCGCGCCCGGCCGCTCCGAAGCGACTGACGCGCCCCCTCGGGGGCAGCGAACGAAGTGAGTGTGGGGCAGCATTTGGATCAGCGCAGGCAATACAGCGCGTCGCGGCCGGGGTAGTGCGCCACGTCGCCGAGGTCTTCCTCGATGCGCAGGAGCTGGTTGTACTTGGCCACGCGGTCGCTGCGGCTCATCGAGCCGGTCTTGATCTGGCCGGCGTTGGTGCCCACCGCGATGTCGGCGATCGTTGCGTCCTCGGTCTCGCCGCTGCGGTGGCTGATCACCGCGGTGTAGCCGGCGCGCTTGGCCATCTCGATCGCGGCGAAGGTCTCGCTCAGCGTGCCGATCTGGTTGATCTTGATCAGGATCGAGTTGGCCACGCGCTTGGCGATGCCTTCCTTCAGGATCTTGGTGTTGGTGACGAACAGGTCGTCGCCCACCAGTTGCAGCTTGCCGCCGAGCCGTTCGGTGAGGTGCCTCCAGCCATCCCAGTCGTTCTCGGCCATGCCGTCCTCGACCGAGACGATCGGGTACTTGTCGGCCCAGGTCGCGAGGATGTCGGTCCACTCGGCGGCGCTGAGCGTGAGGCCCTCGCCGCTGAGGTGGTACTTGCCCTCCTTGTAGAACTCGCTGGCCGCGCAATCGAGGCCGATCGCCACCTGGCTGCCGGGCGTGTAGCCCGCCTTGTCGATCGCCTCGACAAGCAACTGCAGCGCCGCCTCGTGGCTGGCGACGTTGGGCGCGAAGCCGCCTTCGTCGCCGACCGCGGTGCTCATGCCCTTGCCGTCGATGATCTTCTTCAGCGCGTGGAACACCTCGGCACCGTAGCGCACCGCCTCGCGAAAGCTCGGCGCGCCCAGCGGGATCACCATCAGCTCCTGCAGGTCGAGGTTGTTGTTGGCGTGCGCGCCGCCGTTGATCAGGTTCATCATCGGCACCGGCATGCTCATGCCGCCCGAGCCGCCGAAATAGCGGTACAGCGGCAGGCCCGACTCCTCGGCCGCGGCGCGGGCGACCGCCATGCTGACCGCCAGCGTGGCGTTGGCGCCGAGCCGGCTCTTGTTGTCGGTGCCGTCGAGGTCGACCAGCGTCTTGTCGAGGAAGGCCTGCTCCGACGCATCGAGCCCGAGCACCGCCTCGCTGATCTCGGTGTTGATGTGCTCGACGGCGCGCAGCACGCCGCGCCCGTTGTAGCGCGCCTTGTCGCCGTCGCGCAGCTCAATGGCCTCTCGGCTGCCGGTGGAGGCGCCCGAGGGCACCGCGGCGCGGCCCATGGTGCCCGACTCGAGCAGCACGTCGCACTCGACGGTGGGGTTGCCGCGACTGTCGAGGATCTCGCGGCCGACGATATCGACGATTGCACTCACGTATTCGGACCTTTCGGGGGCTCGTTGCTGTTCATACCACCGGCGCGTTGACGCCTTCGACCAGCACCATGTTGAAGTATTCGGTCGCGCCCTTGCGCTTGGCGCGCACGGCCACGTACGTCTCGCTATCGTAGAAGGCCTTGGCCTTCTCGTAGCTCGGGAAGCGCACGATCGCCACCCGGTGCGGCTGCCAGTCGCCCTCGAGCGTCTCGTGCTTGCCGCCGCGCGCCACGTACTCGCCGCCGAATGCCTTCACCACGGCCGGCGCGGCGGCCATGTAGGCCTTGTAGCGTTCGGGGTCGGTGATCTGCATCTCGACTATTGCGTAGGCCACCGCCATTTTGTCTCCCGGTTTGCAGGTCAGCAGGAAAAGTCGTTCTCGAGCAGCGGCCGCTGCTTGACGACGCGATCGAGCGCCACCAGTTGCTCGAGCAGCGCGCGCATGTGCCGCAGCGGCACCGCGTTCGGGCCGTCGGACAGCGCCTTGGCCGGATCGGGGTGCGTCTCCATGAAGATGCCGGCGATGCCCGCCGCCACCGCGGCGCGCGCCAGCACCGGCACGTGCTCGCGCTGGCCGCCCGAACTCGTGCCCTGGCCGCCCGGCAGCTGCACCGAGTGCGTGGCGTCGAACACCACCGGTGCGCCGGTCTCGCGCATGATCGCCAGGCTGCGCATGTCGCTCACGAGGTTGTTGTAGCCGAAGCTCGCGCCGCGCTCGCAGGCGAGGAAGTTGTCCTCGGGCAGGCCTTTCTCGCGCGCCGCCGCGCGCGCCTTGTCGATCACGTTCTTCATGTCGTGCGGCGCGAGGAACTGGCCCTTCTTGATGTTGACCGGCTTGCCACTTTGCGCCACGGCGCGGATGAAGTCGGTCTGGCGGCACAGGAAGGCAGGGGTCTGCAGCACGTCGACGACTGCAGCCACCCTCGGCACCTCGGCCTCGGTGTGCACGTCGGTCAGCACCGGCAGCTTCAGCTCGCGCCTGACCTTGGCCAGGATCTCCAGGCCCTTGTCCATGCCGGGGCCGCGAAACGACGTGCCGCTGGAGCGGTTGGCCTTGTCGTAACTCGACTTGAAGATGAACGGCATGCCCAGCGCGGCGGTCATCTCCATCAGGCGGCCGGCGACGTCGATCTGCAACTGCTCGGACTCGACGACGCACGGGCCCGCGATCAGGAACAGCGGCCGGCTCAGACCGACTTCGAAGCCGCACAGCTTCATCGGGCGGCGATCATCAGGCGGCGGCCTTCTGCGGCTCGCCGGCGCGCTCGCGCTGCGCCTTGTGCGTCAGCGCCGCCTGCACGAAGCTGGTGAACAGGGGGTGTCCGTCCCACGGCGTGCTCTTGAACTCGGGGTGGAACTGCACGCCGACGAACCACGGGTGCACCGCCTGCGGCAGCTCGACGATCTCGGTCAGCTTGTCGCGCTGCGTGATCGCCGAGATCACCAGCCCGGCGGCCTGCAGGCGATCGAGGTAGTGCGCGTTGGCCTCGTAGCGGTGGCGGTGCCGTTCGGTGACCACGTTGCCGTAGATGCGATGCGCCAGCGTGCCGGGCTTGACGTCGGAACTCTGCGAGCCCAGGCGCATCGTGCCGCCGAGGTCGGACTGTGCATCGCGGCGCTGGATCGAGCCGTCGCGATCCTGCCACTCCTCGATCAGCGCGATCACAGGGTGCGGCGTGTCGGGCTCGAACTCGGTGGAGTTGGCCCGCTCGAGCCCCGCCTTGTGGCGCGCGATCTCGATCGACGCCACTTGCATGCCCAGGCAGATGCCCAGATACGGAATGCGCTGCTCGCGCGCGTATTGCGCGGCCAGGATCTTGCCCTCGATGCCGCGCTTGCCGAAGCCGCCGGGCACCAGCACGGCGTCGAAGGCGGCGAGCTGGTCGATGCTGGCCGGTGACAGCGTCTCCGAATCGACGTATTCGATCTCGACGCGCGCGTGGTTGTGGATGCCGGCGTGGCGCAGCGCCTCGTTGAGCGACTTGTACGAATCGGACAGGTCGGTGTACTTGCCGCACATCGCGATGCGCACCGCGGTCTTCGGATGTTCGACCTCGTGGACCAGCTTGTCCCAGCGCTTGAGGTCGGCCGGCCGGGTGAGCAGCTGCAGCTTCATGCAGATCAGCTCGTCGAGGCCCTGCTCGTGCAGCATGCGCGGCACCTTGTAGATGGTGTCGACATCCCACATCGAGATCACGCCGTGAATGGCGACGTTGGTGAACAGCGAGATCTTGTCGCGCTCCTCGTCGGGAATGCGGCGGTCGGCGCGGCACAGCAGCGCGTCGGGCTGGATGCCGATCTCGCGCAGTTTCTGCACCGTGTGCTGCGTCGGTTTGGTCTTCAGCTCGCCGGCGGCGGCGATCCACGGCACGTAGGTGAGGTGCACGAACGCGGAGTAGGTCGGCCCGAGCCTCAGGCTCAACTGGCGCACCGCCTCGAGGAACGGCAGCGACTCGATGTCGCCCACCGTGCCGCCGACCTCGCAGATCGCCACCTGCGCCTCGTCGGCGCTGCCGACGCCGGCGCCGCGGCGAATGAAATCCTGGATCTCGTTGGTGACGTGCGGGATCACCTGCACCGTCTTGCCGAGGTAGTCGCCGCGGCGCTCCTTCTCGAGCACGCTCTTGTAGATCTGGCCGGTGGTGAAGTTGTTGCTGCGCTTCATCCGGGTGGAGATGAAGCGCTCGTAGTGGCCGAGGTCGAGGTCGGTTTCGGCGCCGTCGTCGGTGACGAACACCTCGCCGTGCTGGAACGGGCTCATCGTGCCCGGGTCGACGTTGAGGTACGGGTCCAGCTTGATCAGGGTGACCTTGAGGCCGCGCGACTCCAGAATGGCCGCGAGCGAGGCCGACGCGATGCCCTTGCCGAGCGAAGACACCACGCCACCGGTGACGAACACGTACTTGGTCATGTCGTGCGGCCTTGGGTGCGTTGCCAGCACTTTTGGCCTGGTGGTAAAGCGCGATTATATCGATCGACCTCCGTGCGGCTCGCGCGTTCGGTGTCATGCGGTGGCACCCGTGGATGCGGATGCGCCGTGCCGTTGCATGCGGTCACACGCCGGAGTCTTTCTGCAGCGCCTTCAGGCGGTACAGCGCGTCGAGCGCTTCGCGCGGCGACAGCGCATCGGGCTGCAGGTTCGCCAGCGCCTGCTCGACGGCGCTCGTCGCGCGCTCCGGCTCCGCGGGCGGCGCCGCGAACAGATCGACCTGCGGCTGCCCGGCGCGCGACTGCGCCTCCAGCGCCTCGAGCGTGGCGCGCGCCTGGCGCACGATGCGATCGGGCATGCCGGCCAGCCGCGCCACCTGCACGCCGTAGCTGCGGCTCGCCGGGCCGGCCTCGATCTCGTGCAGGAACACCACGTCGTGGCCCGACTCGGCCGCCGACACGTGCAAGTTGATCGCGTGCGGGTGGCGCAGCGGAAACTCGGTCAGCTCGAAGTAGTGCGTCGCGAACAGCGTGAACGCCCGGTTGCGGTCGTGCAACTGGCCGGCGATCGCCGAGGCCAGCGCCAGGCCGTCGAAGGTGGAGGTGCCACGGCCGACCTCGTCCATCAGCACCAGCGATTGCTCGGTGGCCGCGTGCACGATGGCCGCGGCTTCGGTCATCTCGACCATGAAGGTCGATTGCGCGTTGGCGAGGTCGTCGGCGGCGCCGATGCGGGTGTGGATGGCGTCGATCGGCCCCAGCGTGCAACTTTGCGCCGGCACGTGCGAGCCGATCGACGCCAGCAGCACGATCAGCGCCACCTGGCGCATGTAGGTGCTCTTGCCGCCCATGTTGGGGCCGGTGATTACCAGCATGCGCGTCTTGGCGTCGAGCCGGCAGTCGTTGGCGATGAACGGCGCGCCTTGCGTCTCGGCAAGCCGTGCTTCGACCACCGGATGGCGCCCGCGCTGGATGTCGATGCACGGGTGGCTCACGAACTGCGGCGCGCACCAGTGCAGCGTGAGCGCGCGCCGCGTCAGGTTGGCCAGCACGTCGAGGCTCGCCAGCGCCCGCGCCAGCGCCGCCAGCGCGTCGACGTGCGGCGCCAGCGCGTCGAGCAGCCGCTGCCACAACAACGCCTCGCGTGCCAGCGCGCGCTCCTCGGCGGCCAGCGCCTTGTCCTCGAACGCCTTCAGCTCCGGCGTGATGAAGCGCTCGGCGTTCTTCATCGTCTGCCGGCGCTGGTAGTCGGCGGGCACGCGGTCGAGCCCGCTGGCGGTGACCTCGATGTAGTAGCCGTGCACGCGGTTGAACTGCACGCGCAGGTTGCCGATCCCGGTGCGCGTGCGCTCGCGCGCCTCCAGCGCCAGCAGAAAGGCGTCGCCGTGGCTGCCGATCGCACGCAGCTCGTCGAGCTCGGCGTCGTGGCCGGTGGCGATCACGCCGCCGTCGCGCAGCTGCACCGCGGGGTCGGCGGCCAGCGCGGCGGCGAGGAGCCGCCCGATCGCGGCGTCGGGCTGCAGCGCGGCATGGATCGCGGCCAGCAGCTCGCCTTCAGCGGGCGTCGCTGCCTGCAAGCGCGGCAGCGCCTGCAGCGTGCTGCGCAGCCCGGCCAGCTCGCGCGGCCGCACCTGCCGCAGCGCCAGCCGCGCGGTGATGCGCTCGACGTCGCTGATCGTGCGCAGCGCCGCGTGCAAGGCCTCCGCGTCGGCCGCCGCGAGCTGCTCGATCGCCGCCAGCCGCGCGATCGCGGTGCCACGTTCGCGCGGCGCATGAGTCAGCCACTGGCGCAACAGGCGGCTGCCCATGCCGGTGGCGCAGTCGTCGAGCAGCGACAGCAGCGTCGGCGCCGCCTCGCCGCGCAGCGTCTGCGTGATCTCGAGGTTACGCAGCGTGGTGGGCGGCAGCTCGATCAGCTCGCTCGCGCGTTCGAGCGCCAGCTCGGCCACGTGCGCCCCGGCCCCGCCTTGCGTGCGCTCGGCGTACGACAGCAGCGCCGCCGCCGCCGCGTGCGCGAGCGCGCAATCCTCGGCGCCGAAGCCACCGAGGTGCGCCACCTTCAGCGCCTCGCACAGCTTGCGGCGGCCGAGCGCGGCGTCGAACTGCCACGCCGGCCGCACGGTGCGCGCCGCCGTATGGGCCGCCAGCGCCGCCGGCACGTCGGGCGAATCGAGCAGCACCTCGGCGGGCTCGATGCGCGCCAGCCACGAGGCCAGCTCGTCCACCGCAGTCTCGGCAAGCACGCAGCGGCCGCTGGCCAGGCTGAGCCACGCCAGCCCGCAGCGGCGGCCGCGCGGCTCGCTCGCGAGCGCCAGCAAGGTGGTGTCGGCGCGCTCGGCGAGCAGCTCGTTGTCGGTGACGGTGCCCGGCGTGACGACGCGCGTGACGCGCCGCTCCACCGGCCCCTTGGCGGTGGCCACGTCGCCCACCTGCTCGGCGATCGCCACCGATTCGCCGAGCCTGATCAGCTTCGCGAGATAGCTCTCCAGCGCGTGCACCGGCACGCCGGCCATCACCACCGGCGCGCCGGCGCTGGCACCGCGCGACGTGAGCGTGATGTCGAGCAGCCGGTTGGCGCGGCGCGCATCGTCGTAGAACAGCTCGTAGAAGTCGCCCATCCGGTACAGCACCAGGATGTCGGGATGCTCGGCCTTGATGCGCAGGTACTGCTGCATCATCGGGGTGTGGGCAGAAAGATCGGGGCTGCTCACTCGGTGGTTGCCTCTGAAGATTCACCCACGTTCACTTTCGTTGGCCCAGGTGCGCTGACGATTGTGGCGTAGGGTTCTGCGTCGCTTCTTGTGTTCGTAGGTTTTCATGTTCGATGCCCGTTTCGCGATGGCACTGAAGCCCTGACAACATCTCATTGTCGAGCAGGCACCAGCCTGCGCCTCGAGACAACTGGGCAGCCGTGGATCTATCGGTATCGATTGCCCGTGGACGGCCGAATGCGTCAGTTGAAGCTTGGACGCTGGCCTGCGCTCGGTCTGCCGGCGACGCAGGGTGCCTGGCAGCGGGTGAAGGTTGTGCGTGACGCGGCAGGTGATCCGGCTGCGCCGAAGCGAGAACGGCGTCAATTGGAGGCCGGGTACCGCTGGAGTCCGCTCTGCGTCGTTTCTCGCGGGGCTGGACACGCGGTTGGTCGGTGCGCGGGTCTCGATCCTGCTTGAACGCGGCGAGCAAGCGAGCGGGGGGTAAACCCTTCCTGTAAGAGCTGACAGGGTGGGGTCGCTGCCAGCGACGATACACTTGAACACAGAGTCAGAGGCGTGCCATTCGCTGCAAACCAAAGAGGTGTGCAGATGGAATCGGCGGCGCCCGGCGGACGGAGCGACCAAGAGGGAGTCTCCGGTGGAGAAGACGAGGAGCGGGACGCTCGACGCGCTGCCGCGGGAGGAGTTGGCTTGGGCACTCGGCTCGCTCTGTGCGTTGCACCGGCGGCCGTTCG
>DASURM010000128.1:0-11451 GCA_036280035.1 Burkholderiaceae bacterium
AGGTGGCCGGGCAGGAGCGCGGCGTCTTCCCGATCGGGGTCTGGTCGACCTCGAGCACGCGGTCGACCGCCTGCCAGCCTTCGAGCTCGCGGCAGCCCGCCAGCGCCGGCAGCTTGCCGCGCGCGCCGATCAGGCCCTGCAAGTTGGCCAGCAGCACGTCGCGCGCCAGCGTGCTCTTGCCCGAGCCCGACACGCCGGTCACCGCGACCAGCCGCTGCAGCGGGATGTTGACGTCGATGTCGCGCAGGTTGTGCAGATGCGCACCGCGCAGGCGCAGCGCCGGCTTGGCCCCATGCACCTCACGCCGCGCCTGCAGCGGGTGCGCCAGGGGATGCGCCAGAAAGCGCCCGGTCAGCGAGGCCGGGTTGCCCGACACCGCCTGCACGCCACCTTCGGCCACCAGTTCGCCGCCGCGGCGCCCGGCGCCGGGGCCGATGTCGATGATGTGGTCGGCGCGGCGGATCGTTTCCTCGTCGTGCTCGACCACCACCAGCGTGTTGCCCTTGTCGCCCAGCCGCGCAAGCGCGTCGAGCAGGATGCGGTTGTCGCGCGGGTGCAGCCCGATCGTCGGCTCGTCGAGCACGTAGCACACGCCCTGTAGGTTGCTGCCCAGTTGCGCCGCCAGCCGGATGCGCTGCGCCTCGCCGCCCGACAGCGTCGGCGCAGCGCGGTCGAGCGTCAGGTAGCCGAGCCCCACCTCTTCGAGGAACTGCAGTCGGCTGCGGATCTCGGCGACCACGTCGCGAGCGATGTCGGCGTCGCGGCCGGCCAGCGTCAGCGCATCGACCCAGCGGCGCACCTCCGACACCGACCACTGCGCGACCTCGGTGATCGGCCGCCCGTCGAAGGTGATCGCGCGCGCCACCGCGTTCAGCCGCGTGCCGCCGCAGTCGCTGCACGGCTGCTCACCGACGCCCTCGATCTCGGCCTCCTCGGACGGAAAGGTCTGTTCGCGCCCGCGGTCGTCGCCGCTGCGCACCGAGTCGTCGTAGGCCTTGCGCTGCTCGCGCGTCAACGCGAGGCCGGTACCGACGCAGGTCGTGCACCAGCCGTGTTTGCTGTTGTACGAGAACATGCGCGGGTCGGGCTCGGGGTAGCTGGTGCCGCACACTGGGCACGCACGCTTGGTCGAGAACACCTTGACCGCACCGATGCCCGCGCCGCCGGCACCGTCGTCGATCGCGTCGGCCAGGCCGTCGAGCGGCGCCAGCAGGTGCAGCACGCCCTTGCCGGTGTCGAGTGCCTTGGCCAGCAGCGCGCGCAGCTCCTCCTCGCGATCGGGCGCGACCACGAGATCGCCCACCGGCAGCTCGAGCGTGTGCTCCTTGAAGCGGTCGAGGCGCGGCCATGGGTCGACCGGGACGAACGCCCCGTCGACCCGCAGGTGCGTGTGGCCGCGCGCCTTGGCCCACTTGGCGAGGTCGGTGTAGACGCCCTTGCGCGCCACCACCAGCGGCGCCAGCAGACCGATGTGCTGGCCGCGGTGGTCGCGCAGCAGCTGCGCGGCGATGCTCTCGACGCTCTGCGGCTTCACTTCGGCGCCGTCGTGCACGCAGTGCGCCAACCCGAGCTTCACCCACAGCAGGCGCAGGAAGTGCCACACCTCGGTGGTGGTGGCCACGGTGCTCTTGCGGCCGCCGCGCGACAGCCGCTGCTCGATCGCCACCGTCGGCGGGATGCCGAACACCGCGTCGACCTCGGGCCGACCCGCCGGCTGCACGATGCTGCGCGCATACGCGTTGAGCGACTCGAGGTAACGCCGCTGACCCTCGTTGAACAGGATGTCGAACGCCAGCGTGCTCTTGCCCGACCCCGAAACGCCGGTGACCACGTTGAACTTGCCGCGCGGCACGTCGACCGTCATCGACTTCAGGTTGTGCTCGCGCGCGTTGACGATGCGGATCGCGTCGTCGGTCGCTCGCGCAGCCTCGCGCTGCGCGCGCATCCAGGTCTGCAGCGGCAGGCTGCCCTCGCGCGCCTCGTGCTCGGCGGGCTGGCTTGCAGGCCCCGGCGCGGCGCTGCGCACGGCTTGCGGCCGTTGATCACCCCACCCCAGCGCCTGCTCGTACTCGCGCAACGCGCGGCCCGTGTACGACGTGGCATGCGCCTTCAGATCCTCCGGCGTGCCGGCCGCCACCAGCTCGCCGCCGGCGTCGCCGCCGTCGGGGCCGAGGTCGATCACCCAGTCGGCGTTGCGGATCACGTCGAGGTTGTGCTCGATCACGATCAGCGAATGGCCGCCCTCGAGCAGCTTGCGCAGCGCGCGCATCAACTGAGCGATGTCGTCGAAGTGCAGGCCGGTGGTCGGCTCGTCGAACAGGAACAGCGTGCCCTTGACCGCCCTGGGCTGCTGCGGCGCGCCCGCCGCCTCGGCGAGGAAGCCTGCGAGCTTGAGCCGCTGCGCCTCGCCGCCCGACAGCGTGGGCACCGGCTGGCCGAGGCGCACGTAGTCGAGCCCGACGTCGACGATCGGCTGCAGCCGCGCCACCACCTCGCGGTCGCCGCGGAACAGCTCGCACGCCTCGGCCACCGTGAGGTCGAGCACGTCGGCAACCGACAGGCGGCGCGCGCCGCGCACGATGCGCACCTCGAGCACTTCGGCGCGATAGCGGCGGCCGTCGCAATCGGGGCAGCGCAGGTAGACGTCGGACAGGAACTGCATCTCGACGTGCTCGAAACCCGAGCCGCCGCAGGTCGGGCAGCGGCCGTCGCCGGCGTTGAAGCTGAACATGCCGGCGCCGTAGCTGCGCTCGCGCGCCAGCGGTGCCTCGGCGAACAGCTTGCGCACCTCGTCGAACGCGCCGACGTAGCTCGCCGGGTTGCTGCGCGCGGTCTTGCCGATCGGGCTCTGGTCGACGAACACCGCGCTGGCGAGCCAGTCGGCACCGAGCAGGCGGTCGTGCTCGCCCGGCGCCTCGGTGGCCTTGCCGAAGTGCCTCAGCAGCGCCGGCACCAGCACGTCCTGCACCAGCGTGCTCTTGCCGGAGCCTGAGACGCCGGTCACCACCGTCAGCCGCTGCAGCGGGAAGGCGACGCTCAGCTTCTTCAGGTTGTGCTCGCACGCCCCTTCGAGCACCAGCTTCGGCGTCGACTCGCCGACATGGCGGCGGATGTCGATGCCGACGTGCTTGCGACCGCCGAGGTAGGCGCCGGTCAGCGTGTCGGCGCGACGCGCTTCTTCGGGGGTGCCGTCGAACACGATGCGCCCGCCCATCGCACCGGGCCCCGGGCCCATGTCGATCAGCCGGTCGGCGGCCAGCATCACCGCCGGGTCGTGCTCGACCACCACCAGCGTGTTGCCGGCGTCGCGCAGCCGCTGCATCGCCTCGACGATGCGGCCCATGTCGCGCGGGTGCAGGCCGATGCTCGGCTCGTCGAGCACGAACAGCGTGTTGACCAGCGACGTGCCGAGGGCCGTCGTCAGGTTGATGCGCTGCACCTCGCCACCGGACAGCGTGCGGCTCTGCCGGTCGAGCGTCAGGTAGCCGAGGCCGACATCGCACAGGTACCTGAGCCGCGTGCGGATCTCGCCGAGCAGCAACTTCAGCGCCTCGTCGAGCACGCCCGACTGCGGCGCCAATGCCTCGAAGAAGCGGCGCAGCCGCGCGATCGGCAGCAGCATCAGGTCATGCAGCGTCAGCCCCGGCATCGCCTCGAGCTGCTCGCGCGACCACGGCACGCCGGCCGGCATGAAGCGTGTTCGATGACCCCCTGGGGCACCCGTCGGTGCCCCACCCCCCGAGGGGGGCGAGGAAGCTTGGGAGCGGCCCGGCGCTTCCTCCGGTCCGAGCACCGCGTCGGCCGCCTCCGTCGAGCCGACGCGCCACAGCAGCGCATCGAGCTTCAGCCGCGCGCCCTGGCAGACCGTGCACGGCGTATAGCTGCGGTACTTCGACAGCAGCACGCGGATGTGCATCTTGTACGCCTTGCTCTCCAGATAGCCGAAGAAGCGGCGCACGCCGTACCACTGCTTGTGCCAGTTGCCCTTCCACAGCGGCGAGCCCTCGATCACCCACTGGCGCTGCGCTTCGGTGAGCTGGCTCCACGCGGTGTCGCGCGGAACGCCTTCGGCACCTGCGTAGTTCAGCAGGTCGTCCTGGCACTCCTTCCAGGCAGGCGTCTGCAGCGGTTTGATCGCGCCGCCGCGCAGCGTCTTGCGGTGATCGGGAACCACCAACCCCCAGTCGACGCCGATCACGCGGCCGAAGCCACGACAGCTGTCGCACGCGCCGTAGGCCGAGTTGAACGAGAACAACGCCGGCTGCGGGTCGGGATAGCGGATATCGGACTCGGGGCAGTGCAGCCCGGTGGAATAGCGCCACAGCTCGCCCGCCGCGTCGTCGCGCAGCACGTAGACGTTGACGCGACCGCCGCCGCGCTTGAGTGCCAGCTCGATCGCCTCGACCACGCGGACGCGTTCGGCGCCGACGATTCGCAGCCGGTCGGCAACGACGTCCAACACCTTGACATGCGCACCGTCGGGCGAGCGCTCCACCAACCGCTCGCCCTGCACGCGCGTGAAGCCGCTGGCCGACAGCCATTGCTCGACTTCCTGCGTCGTCACGTTCTCGGGCAGCTGCACCGGGAAGGTGATCGCGACCCGCGGGTCGCCGGCCTGGGTGGCGCGGGCGACCAGATCGGCGTGGATCGAATCGGCGCTGTCGTGTCGCACCGGCAGCGCGGTCATCCTGTCGAACAGCTGGCCGGCACGCGCGTAAAGCAGCTTCAGATGGTCGTTCAGCTCGGTCATCGTGCCGACCGTCGAGCGCGAGGTGCGCACCGGGTTGGTCTGATCGATCGCGATCGCGGGCGGCACGCCGTCGACGCGGTCGACCGCGGGGCGGTCCATGCGGTCGAGGAACTGCCGCGCATAGGCGCTGAAGGTCTCGACATAGCGTCGCTGGCCTTCCGCATACAGCGTGTCGAATACCAGGCTCGACTTGCCGGAGCCCGACGGCCCGGTAACCACCGTCATCTCGCCCGTCGCGAGGTCGAGGTCGAGGTTCTTCAGGTTGTGCTGGCGCGCGCCGCGGATGCGGATCACGCCGCCGCGCTGTGAGCGGGTTCTTGGCATGGGGCCGAACATTCTACGGAGTGCGCCGTCGCGCGTGCACGACCGCACGGATGCCCCCGCGGACGTCGGCCCCTGCCGCGCGGCGCGCGTCTGTAACCCGCCATCAATTTGTCACGGGCCATCGCAGCACGCGGTAACCGCGCTCGAACCGTGGGCGCTTCTCACGCGCGGGTGCGCGTTCGCGCAGCGGACGCATGACATCATCGCCGGCATCACCTTCGTCTCGTTGCTCTTCGCTTTTCATCACTCCATGTCCGAGAACCCAGGCAAGAAGCCGTTCGACCCGTCGGGGCTGATCGAGTTCGAGTTCACCGACGTCGCCGCCGCGCGCAAGGAGGCCGACCAGCCCGCTGCCGTTGTCGCGCTGGAGAGGTTGTTGCCGGGCAACTGGGACGAGCAGCGCCGTCCGGCCTCGCCGTCGGACCGCGCGCTCACCGGCAAGGCGATCGACTGGCTGCTGTCGCTGCCTGCGGGCGCGCGCCCGAAGGCGCTGGGCGAAAAGTTCCCGCGCATCGCCAATCACCTGGCCGAGCACTGGCACGATCTCGGCGTCACGCAGCTTTCGCTGATGCGTCTGCTGGCCGATGAGCGCGGCGGACGCAAGGGCTTCTCGCTGCAGATCGAGCAAGAGATCGGCCGCCTCGCGGCCCACGTGCAATCGCTGCTCGACGAGATGCCGACCGAGCCGGCCGCTCTCTAGCAGGCGTCGACGCCGCCGCAGAGGCGAAGGCCTCGCCACGGCCCGATCAGGCCTGCACCTGCAGGCGAATCGTCACCAGCGCCCCCTGCCCCGACGCGCTGCGCACGGCGACTTCGCCGCGGTGCAGTTCGACGATGCGCTTGACGATCGCCAGCCCCAGGCCCTTGCCACCACCGTCGACTTCGCCGCGGGCACCGCTGTAGAGCCGGTCGAACAGCCATTCGAGGTCGTGCGCGGCGATGCCGCTGCCGGTATCGGCCACGGTGATGAGCACGCTGCGTCCGTCGGCGTCGGCGCGCAGGGTCACGCGGCCACCGGCCGGTGTGTGCCGCAGCGCGTTGTCGACCAGGTTGGCCAGCGCACGCTCGAACAGCTCGATGTCGACCGCCGCGAACACCGGCGCGCTACCGTCGTTGCGCAGCGCCACACCCTGGCGCGCCGCACGATCGGCGAATCGCATCACGATGTCGTCGAGCATCTCGCCGATGTTCATCGTCACCGGCTGCAACTTGAATTGCGGTTCGTCGAGCAGCGCCAGGTCGCCCAGCGAGCGCACCAACTGCGCCGCGTTGCGCGTGTTGCGCAACGCCACTTCGAGCAGCGCGCGGTCGTCGCCGCGCGAGCGGTCGCCAGCCCAGCGACCGTCTAGAGTCTCCAGGCAGGCCACCGTGGCGGTCAGCGGCGAGCGCAGGTCGTGCGACAAGTTGCTCACGCCCTCGCGTCGGAACTGGTCGAGCCGGCGCAGCGCGTCCCACTGCGCGCGCAGGCGCGCCAGCAACTCGTGAAAGCCGGCGCGCAGGCGCGCGAACTCGTCGCCGCCGCGCGCAGATGCGCCGCCGGCGTCGGCCAGCGTGGTCCCCTCGAACCCCTCTCGCTGCGCGCGCGCGACCGCCTCGCTGAGGTCGCGCAGCGGCCGCGTCACGGTGGCGACGATCCAGGCCGCACACAGCGTCATCGCGGCGATCAGCGCCATCACCCCGGCCAACGCCGTGCCGGCCAGGCTGCTTCGATAGGCCTCGACATGGCCGACGCTCAGGCTGGGCGGCTGGCAGACGACATACAGGTAGCCGGCAACTTCGTTGCCCGGCCGGATCACCGTGCGCTGCAGCGGCCGCGCCGCGATCACCGCATCGAGGTTCATGTGCTCGGGGTCGTCGCCCATCACGTAGGCCGCGCGGCGCCGGTCACCGGCCACTGCCACCGCCTCGCGTACCGGCGCGAGCCGCACCTTGAAGCCGGGCGAGGGCTGGACGGTCCCGCTGGCGGCCAGCACCGTCCCTTCGGCGTCGAGCAGGTACAGCTGCGTGTCGGGCTCGAACAGCAGCAGGTTGCGCAGGAAGCCGGTGAAGCCGTCGGCGTCGCGCCGCTGCAGGTCGAGCAGGTCGGGGTGCAACGCGACCACGCGCCCGAGGAAGGCGTTGGCACGCTCGTAGACGCTCTCGTGCTCGAAGCGCTGGAACGCGATCGCCACCGTCACCAGCACGCCCAACGCGGTGATCACGCCGGTGGCGAAGATCGTCAGTGCCAGGCGCAGGCGAACGGTCAATGGCGCCCCCCGCCAGACGAGACCAGCCGGCGGCGCCTCGCGGGGAAATCCGCTGGCCTGGGGCAGCCCGGCGCGGCGCTCGCGGGCGCCCTCTGTCGAAACCGCGTCATGTCGGTGAATCGCGCAGCTTGTACCCCGCTCCACGCACCGTCAGGATGATGACAGGGTGCATCGGATCGGTCTCTAGCTTGGCGCGCAGGCGGTTGATGTGCGTGGTCACCGTGTGCTCGTAGCCGTCGTGCGAGTAGCCCCACACCGAATCGAGCAGTTGCGCGCGCGAGAACACATGGCCCGGGTGCTGCGCGAAGTGCAGCAGCAGGTCGAACTCCAGCGCGGTCAACTCGACCGGCTGACCGCGCACGTGCACTTCGCGCCGCGCCACGGCGATCTCGATCTCGCCATTGCGCACCGTGCTGCCGGCGCCCTGCGCCTGGCCCTGCGCCTGCCGCAGCAGCTCGGCGCGGCGCAGCAGTGCCTTCACCCGCGCCAGCAGTTCGGCCATCGAGAACGGCTTGGTCAGGTAGTCGTCGGCTCCGAGCTCGAGGCCCAGCACGCGGTCGAGCTCGGTCGACTTGGCGGTCAGCATCAGGATCGGCGTCGCCCGACCGCGGGCGCGCAGCGCCTTGCAGACCTCGAGCCCGTCGAGCCCCGGCATCATCAGGTCGAGAATCAGCAGGTCGCTACCGCGCTCGGCCTGGCTGTCGAGCGCAGCGCGGCCGTCGGCCACCGGCGTCACGTCGTAACCCGCGTCGCGCAGGTTCAGCGTGATCAGGTCGCGGATATCGGCCTGGTCTTCGGCGAGCAGGATGGCGGCACCCATCTCGGTTTCCATGCGAGGCAGTCGCCCCGCGGAGGCGCGTTCTTACATCGATGTTAGCCGGCCGTGAGGTGCGGTGAGGTTGGCGCGAGGACGCGCCGATACAGTGGGGTCGGTCCCACCCAACGGAGCCACCCACCATGCACACCGTCGTCGCCACCGAAGCCGTCCGCAGCGCCCCGATGAGCTGGGCCGAGCTGGCCGTGCACCGCGCGTTCCTCGTGCGCTACGCGAGGCGCCGCCTGCACGACCCGGCGCTGGCGGAAGATCTGGTGCACGACGTCTTCGAGGTCGTGATGAGCGGCCGCGCCAGCTTCGGCGGCCGTTCGGCGCTGCGCAGCTGGCTGGTGGCGATCCTGCGCCACAAGATCGCCGACCTGGCGCGCGAGCGCGCCGGCCACGACAGCCTCGACACTTGCGACGGCGACGACGAGCGCGCGCTGCCGTGTCCGTGGCCGCGCCCCGACGAGGTGGCCGAACAACGCGAGCGCCTGTCGAACGCGCTGGCGCGCATCGCCGCGCTGCCGGCCGGGCTGCGCGACGCGATGCAGCTGCGCATCCTGCGCGAGCACACCAGCGGCGCCGTGTGCGCACTGCTGGGCATCAGCGAGCAGAACCTGTTCGTGCGCCTGCATCGCGCACGCCGGCAGCTGCTGGCGTAGGCCGCCCGGCGACGCCCCACGACGGCAGCTTCCCCGCGCTGCCGGCGACCCGCGCCGTGGGCACCGGATCGCGCTACCCCTACTCGCTTGCGGGTATCTGGTTGCGATGGCAGAATTTGCCTAGGCAATCATTGCCTTGCCAATGGCAACCTCCCGGAAACCCCACCCACCCTACGACGGCCGCCGCTACGACTTCGCCGACAGCGTGGGATACCAACTGTTCGCCGTGGCGCAGGCGATGCGCCGCGAGGTCGACCGCCGCATGCTGCAGCACGACCTCACCGATGCGCAGTGGAAGCCGCTGTGGATGCTGCGGCTCGGCCGCGCCACCAGTGCGATCGAGCTGGCGCGCGAGATGGCGGTCGACGCCGGTGCGGTGACTCGCATGCTCGACCGCCTCGAGGCCAAGGGGTTGCTCGAGCGCGTGCGCTCCGCCACCGACCGCCGCATCGTGCACCTGCGGCTGACACCGGCCGGCGACGCCGTGGCCAGGAAGGTGCCGTTCGTGCTCGCCGCCGTGAACAACGAGTTCCTGCGCGGCTTCAGCGGCGCCGAATGGAAGCAGTTGCGCCGGCTGCTCGGGCGCATGGCCGACAACGGCATGTTGCTGCAGACCGACAGCGAGGCGGCGTGAAGGCCACGACGCCGCTGCGTTCGCGTCGCTGTCGGGCCGCCTGCCCGGCGCGCCGCGACCCCGAACCGCGCGATCGGCACCCGTTGCGCGAGGCGTCGCTGACCGCGGGCACCGTCGTGATCGCGGTGCTGGCCAGCGCCCTGCTGTTGGGTTGCGCCACGCCGAATGCAGCGTCGCCGGCGCCGCCGATCGTCGAGGCGAGCACCCTCGGTGCACAGTCCGCTGCCACCACCTGGCCCACCGCGCGCTGGTGGAGCCGCTACGGCGACGCCGCGCTCGAGCGCGTGGTCGACCAGGCGCTCGCCGACCAGCCGTCGCTGCACGTCGTGCAGACGCGCGTGCGCGCCGCCGAGGCCGCGGTGCGCAGCGCCGACGCCGCGCGCGACCCGCACGGCACGCTGAGTGCCGACGCCACCTTTCAGCGATTCAACGAGAACGGCATCTACCCGCCGCCGCTGGCGGGCTCGACGCGCTGGAGCGCCGACCTGCGGGCCGGCGTCGACTGGGAGCTCGACCTCTTCGGCCGCCAGCGCGCGGCGCTCGATGCAGCGATCGGTCGCTGGCGTGCCGCCCAGGCCGACGCCCAGGCGGCGCGCGTGCTGCTGGCCGCCAACGTCGCCACCGCGTATTTCGATCTGGCGCGCCTGATCGAGGCGCATGCGGTGTCCAGCCAGGCACTGCAGCAGCGCGAGCAGGTGGTCGAGATCGTGCGCCTGCGCATGGGCGCAGGCCTGGACACGCAGGTCGACCTCAAGCAGGCCGAGGGCCTGGTCGCGCAGTCGAAGGTCCAGGTCGAGACGCTCGGCGAAGCCATCGATCGCAGCCGCCACGCCCTGGCCGAGCTGGCTGGCGCCGGGCCCCACGCCTTCGACACGCTGGCGCCCGCGCTCAGCCCGATTGTGTCGTTCCCCGTGCCGGCGAGCCTGCCGGCAGACCTGCTCGGCCGTCGCGCCGACCTGGTGGCGCAGCGCTGGCGGGTGCAAGCCACCGCGCGCGACAGCGACGTCGCGCGCGCGCAGTTCTACCCCAACGTCAACCTCAGCGCCTTCGTCGGCCTGTCGTCGCTCGGCCTGAATCGTCTACTCGACCCGGCATCGCTGCTGTACGGCGTGGGCCCGGCGTTGCACCTGCCGCTGTTCCAGACCGACGGCCTGCAGGCCAACCTCGATGCGCACCGCGCCGAGGCCGATGCGGCGATCGAGGCCTACAACGGCGCGCTGCAGCGCGCGCTGCGCGAGGTGGCAGACGAGGTGAGCGGCCTGCGTTCGATCGAGCGCCAGCAGCATGCGCAGCGCGACGCCACCGCCGCCGCCAACGCCGCCTACGACCTGGCCGTGCAGCGGTATCGTGCCGGGCTGGGCAACTTCCTCGTCGTGCTGGCTGCGCAGACCAACGTGCTGGCGCAGCGCCTGGCCGACACCGACCTGAAGGCGCGCCACCTGAGCAACGAGGTCGCGCTGGTGCGCGCGCTCGGCGGCGGCTTCGACGCCGAGGGCGGATGGCCACAGGCCACCGCCGCGCGCTGACGCCACCGATCACGAAAGGCCGCCATGGCACCCGAAGCATCGTCGTCCACCGGCAACGGCATCTCGTCGCGGCGCAAGCCGGCGCTGCTGCTGGTGAGCGCGGTCGTCCTGATCGCTGCCATCGGCTACGGCACCTACTGGGCACTGGTGCTGCGCTTTCAGGAGTCGACCGACAACGCCTACGTGCAGGGGCCGGTGGTGCAGATCACGCCGCAGGTGGCCGGCACCGTGCTCGCGGTGCTGGTCGAGGACACCGACGTCGTCGAGGTGGGCCAGCCGCTGGTGCGGCTCGACCCGGCCGATGCCAAGCTGGCGCTCGAGCGCGCCGAGGCGCAACTGGCGCAGACCGTGCGCGAGGTGCGCACGCTGTATGCCAACACCGCGGCGCTCGACGCGACGATCAAGCTGCGTCAGGCCGATGTCGCCCGCGCGCAGGCCGAAGAAGCGCGCGCCAACAACGATGTCGAGCGACGCCTCCCGCTGGTCACCACT
>DASURM010000129.1:0-13014 GCA_036280035.1 Burkholderiaceae bacterium
GCGCGGCTTGCGGCGTCACCGGCGAGCGAACGATCGACCAGGCCATCCACAGCAGGAAGAGGCCGCCGCCCACCGCCAGCGGCACCCTCGCACCGGCTAGCGCATCGATCACCACGGTGACGCCGTAGGCACCGATCGCCCCGTACAGCGCATCGGCCACCGCGGCGCCGAGCCCGGTGGCCAGGCCGATCGCAGGCCCCCACTGCAGCGTGCGCTGAATCGTCAACAGCCCGATCGGCCCGACCGGCGCCGCGATCGACAACCCGATCAGCAGCGATTGCACGAACAGCGAAGCCGGCGATCCCTCCACCGCCCCGATTGTGGGGCGCGTCAGCGCACCGCGATGCGCCGCGCCGGGTCGGGGCGCCGGCCGGTCAGCGCGCGGCGCAGGCCGTCGTCGAACACCTGCGGCGTCAGTGGCTTGAGCCAGTACTCGTACGCGCCGAGACTCATCGCCTTGATGATGTCCATCGACAGCGCGTCGCCGGTCAGGATGTTCAGTTTCAGCCCGCGCGAGGTGATTTCGATGTTCAGCTCGCGCACCACCTCGAGCCCCGAGATGTCGGGCAGATTCATGTCGAGCAGCACGAAGTCCGGCTGCTCGCGCCGCACCAGCGCCACGCCCTCGCGCCCGGTGGCCGCATGCAGCAGCTCGACGCCCGGATGACGCGCCACCATCGCCTGCACCAGCAGCACGTTGGTTTCGTCGTCCTCGATGTAGACCACCTTGCCGCGCAGCGGCGCGGCGGGATCGAAGGGGGCATTGCGGCTGGCCATCGTCAGGGACTCCTGCCCCTCTCTCCGAACGCGGGAGAATACGTCGGCCGCGCCATCGCGCAACCGCGACCCTGGCACGCTCAGGGCTGTGCCCTGGCGCGACGCACCAGCCCCTCGATCGCCAGCCGGTAGCCGTCGACGCCGAAACCGACGACGATGCCGGCGGCCGCCGGCGACAGGTAGGAGTGGTGGCGAAACGCCTCGCGCGCGTGCACGTTGGTGAGGTGCACCTCGATCACCGCCACGCCGGTGCCCTTGATCGCATCGTGCAGCGCCACCGAGGTGTGGGTGTAGGCGCCGGCGTTGAGCACCACGCCCAGCAACTGCCCGTCGCGTTGCGCGGCACCGGCCTCGTGGATCCAGTCGATCAGCAGGCCCTCGTGGTTGGACTGCCGGCACTCGAGCCCGACATTCAACCGCGCCGCCGTGTCGCGGCACAGCGTCTCGACGTCGGCCAGCGTGGCCGAGCCGTACAGCGCCGGCTCGCGGCTGCCGAGCAGGTTGAGGTTGGGGCCGTTGAGGACGAGGACGTTCTGCATCGCGGCGGCTATGGTAGCGAGCGGCGCGAGCGCCGCGCACTCGGGTCGGCCGCCGCGTGCCTACCCCGCGCCTACTGCGACTTCGGCGCCTCGCAGGTCGAGCGGCCGAGCAACGCGTAAGGTGGGCACCAGCCGACGATGCCGATGGCCAGCGGCGCCAGGCCGAGCCATCCCCACCAGCCGACGGTGCCGGTGGCGGCCAGCGCGATCAGCACCAGCCCGACGGCGATGCGGATGGCGCGGTCGCGCCGCCCGATGTTGCGTGTCATGAGGTTCTCCTGAGGGTCAGCGCAGCACCAGCAGCGGCAGCTTGCTCTTGGCCAGCACGCTCTTGGTGTGCGAGCCGAACAGCAACTCACCGAACGCGCCGCGCCCGTGCGTGGCCATCACGATCATGTCGCAGTCGTACTCGCCGGCGATGCCGACGATCGCCTCGTCGACCTGGTCGGAGCGAACATGGCGTCCGGTGAACGCGATGCCGGCCTCGCGTGCCAGCTCGTCGAACCGCGACAGCACCTCGTGCGCGTGGGTGTCGGTGCGCGTCTCGTGCAGGTCGCGCTGGCGGGCGTACGTGCTCGGCTGGCTGGCCATGTTGGGCAGCGGCATGTCGGGCTCGGCGACGAAGCCGACGATCGCGGCGCCGAGCTGCTTGGCCAGCGCGAGGCCCTCGTGCATCGCACGCTCGGACAGTTCGCTGCCGTCTACCGGCACCAGCAGTTTCTTGTACATCGCACGCCCCCGGGTTGTTCGCGTCTCGTCACTGTAAGCAGCGCTCGCGCCGCTCGCGTTGACGGCCATCAAGACCGGGTTGCCGACGTGCCGACCTCGGCGAGCGCGAGCAACGCGGCGATGGCGTCGGCATAGACTGCCGCATGGGCCACTGGTCGGGTTACGCGATGCCGGCGCAGCGCGCCGAGTCGCTGTACGGCGACCGCGTCGTGCGTTGCTTCGCGCCGCGGCCGCGCAACCTGCAGCAGATGTTCGCCGACGCGCGCACGCGCGCACCGCGCGCTGCGGCGCTGGTGTACGAGGGCCAGCGCCACGGCTACGCGCAATGCGATGCGATCGCGCGGCGCCTGGCCGCCGGGCTCGCGGCGCACGGCGTCGGCGGCGGCGAGCGCGTGGTGATGTTGATCGACAACCGGCCCGAGTTCGTGTGGGTGTGGCTCGCGTTGCAGCACCTGGGTGCGATCGCGGTGCCGGTGGGCGTGCGCGAGCAGCGGCCGGGGCTGGCCTACATCGCGCGCCAGTGTGGCGCGATCGGCATCGTCGCCGACGCGGCGCTGGCCGATCGTCTGCCCGACGCGGGCGAGGCGCCGGCGCTGCGGCTGCGCGTGGCCATCGGCGGCGCCGCGGGCTGCGTACCCTACGACAGCCTGCTCGCCGGCGATGGCGAACCGCCGCCCGCGGCCGACCCCGCCGAGACCGACGTCGCCGCGATCCTCTACACCTCGGGCACCACCGGCAACCCGAAGGGCGCGATGCTGACCCACCTGAACATCGTGCACTCGGTGCTGCACTACCGGGCGTGCATGCGCCTGGGCAGCAGCGAGGTGTCGGCGCTGGCGGTGCCGGCGAGCCACGTCACCGGCCTGGTGGCGATCGTCGCGACGATGATCGGCGTGGCCGGCACCACCGTGATCGTGCCGGCGTTCAAGGCCGGGCCGTTCGTCGAGCTGATGCAGCGCGAGCGCGTGACGCACACGCTGATGGTGCCGGCGATGTACAACCTGTGCCTGCTGCAGCCCGGCTTCGCGCGAGCCGACCTCGGCGCGTGGCGAGTCGGCGGCTACGGCGGCGCGCCGATGCCGGTGGCGACGATCGACGCACTGGCCCAGACGCTGCCGGGGCTGACGCTGCTCAACTGCTACGGCGCCACCGAGACCACGTCGCCGACGACGATGATGCCGATGGGCGACACGCGCGCGCGAGCCGACTCGGTCGGTGTCGCGCTGCCCACCGCCGAGGTGCGCGCGATGGACGACGACGGCCGCGAGGTCGCCGCCGGCGAGACCGGCGAGCTGTGGATCGCCGGCCCGATGGTGGTGCCCGGCTACTGGGCCAACCCCGAGGCGACCGCCGCGTCGTTCACCGCCGGCTGGTGGCACTCGGGCGACCTCGGCTCGATCGACGCGCAAGGCTACGTGCGCGTGTTCGACCGCAAGAAGGACATGCTCAACCGCGGCGGCTTCAAGATCTACTCGGTCGAGGTCGAGAACGTGCTGATGGCCTGGCCGGGCATGGTCGAAGCCGCGGTCGTCGGCCGGCCGAGCCCGGTGCTCGGCGAACGCGTGCATGCCTTCGTGCACGCGCCGGGTGCGAGCATCGACGACGCGGCGCTGCGCGCCTTCTGCGCCGCGCGGCTGGCCGACTACAAGGTGCCCGAGACCTTCACCTGGTGCGATGCGCCGCTGCCGCGCAACGCCAACGGCAAGCTGATGAAGCGGCTGCTGCGCGGGCAGTTGCCCGCCTCGGCTTGAGCCGCCCGTGCGGGGCGGCGTGGCCGGGGAGGCGATGCTCTAATCGGGTCCGAACGGAGGCGTCGATGGCCTACATGCTGCTGATGATCGAACCCCCTGGGCAGCGCGCCACGCGCACGCGCGAGCAGGGCCAGCAGGCGTATGCGCGCATGCAGCGCTTCGCCGACGAGCTGAAGTCGCAGGGGCTGCTGCTTGGCGTCGAGTCGCTGGCGTCGCACAGCGGTGCCGCGCGGGTGCAGGTGCGCGAAGGTCGCGCGCGCGTGGTCGACGGCCCGTTCGCCGAGGCCAAGGAGATGGTCGGCGGATTCTTCGTCGTCGCCTGCGACACGCGCGACGACGCGCTGGCGATCGCCAGCCGCTGCCCGGCCGCCGAATGGTCGACGGTCGAGGTGCGCGCGCTGGCCCCCTGCTACGACGACAGCCACGCATGAGACTGCCGGCCCGGCGGCCTAGCGCTGGCGCGTGCGCCTAGACCCCGGACGACCGCGATGGCGGCCACCGATCCCCGACGCGCCATCGACGCGGTGTGGCGCATCGAGGCGCCGAAGGTGGTGGCCGGCGTTGCACGGCTGGTGCGCGACGTCGGCCTGGCCGAGGAGTTCGCGCACGATGCGCTGGTGTCGGCGCTCGAGCACTGGCCGGCCGACGGCGTGCCCGACAACCCCGGCGCCTGGCTGATGACGGCGGCCAAGCGCCGCGCGCTCGACTGGTTGCGCCAGGCGGCGCTGCACGCGCGCAAGCACGACGAACTCGGCCGCGACGCCGACGCGCGCGGCGACCACGTGGTGCCCGACATCGCGCAGGCGGTGGCCGACGCCGAGGGCGACGTCATCGGCGACGACCTGCTGCGGCTGATCTTCACGGCCTGCCACCCGGTGCTGTCGGCCGACGCGCGCATCGCGCTGACGCTCAAGCTGCTGGGCGGCCTGTCGACCGAGGAGATCGCCCGCGCCTTCCTGGTGAGCGAGGCGACGGTGGCGCAGCGCATCGTGCGCGCCAAGCGCGCGCTCGGCGAGGCCCGCGTGCCGTTCGAGGTGCCCGGCCCCGACGCGCTGCCGCAGCGGCTGGCGTCGGTGCTCGAGGTGGTGTACGCGATCTTCAACGAGGGCTACACCGCCACCCGCGGCGACGACTGGATGCGCCTGAACCTGATGCACGACGCGCTGCGGCTGGCGCGCATGCTGGCCGAGCTGGCGCGCGACGACAGCGAGGTGCACGGCCTGGTGGCGCTGATGGAGCTGCACGCGTCGCGCGCCGCTGCGCGCATCGACGACGCCGGGCGGCCGGTGCTGCTCGCCGAGCAGGACCGCTCGCGCTGGGATCGCCTGCTGATCCGCCGTGGCCTGACGGCGCTCGAGCGCGCCCGTGCGCTGGCGGTGGCGGCCCGCCAGGCGCTCGGGCCGTATGCGCTGCAGGCGGCGATCGCCGAGCGCCACGCGCGCGCGGCCAGCGCCGCCGACACCGACTGGCCGGGCATCGTGGCGCTGTACGACGCGCTCGCGCAGGCCGTGCCGACGCCGGTGGTGCAGCTCAACCGTGCGGTGGCGGTGGGCATGGCGTTCGGGCCCGCGGCGGCGCTGGAGATCGTCGACGGGCTGCAGCGCGATGGCGGGTTGCGCGACTACCAGTGGCTGCCCAGCGTGCGCGCCGACCTGCTGGCCAAGCTCGGCCGGCACGCCGAGGCGCGCTCCGAGTTCGAGCGCGCCGCGGCCCTGGCGCGCAACGCCCGCGAGCGTGAGCTGCTGCTCGAGCGCTCGCGGGCGATGGCGCGGCCCGACACCCCGGGCGGCACGGCAGGCGAACCCGGAGCGGCCGGCGTCGATTGAACCGGCGCGGCGCGGGTGGCAACCCAAAGCGAACCAACAAGGGGAACCGCCATGAACCGCAACGCCGCCCGCACCGTGTCCGCCGCGCTTTCCGCCGTCATCACGCTGGCCGTGCTGGTCGGCATCGGTCACATCGCCGACACGCAATCGGCCGCCTACCCCGAGATGCTCGCCCGCGCCAAGGCGCGCGAAGCCGCCAGGGCGCCGATCGCGGTGGCCACCGCGAAGGCCGTCTCCAGCAGCCGCTGAACCTGGGCCGCGGCGCGGCCCGCCGCACCGCCCGATCTCCGGCGCGCCTGGCGCCGCCTCGGGCACGCGCTCGGAACCCCCTCAAGCGCCGAGCGACAGTTCCACCGCGAAGCCTCGCCCCGACGCCGGCGCACACACGCGCAGGCGGCCGCCGTGCGCGCGCGCCACCAGGTCGGCCAGCACCAAGCCGAGGCCTGGCGCATCGTCGTAGGCCTGCGCATCGAGCGCGGCCTGCAGCGCTCGGCCGCGCTCGGGCGTCACGCCGGGACCATCGTCGTCGAGACGCACGGTGTCGGCCGATGGCGTCGACACCGTCACCCGCGACGCGCCGTGGCGCTGGGCGTTGTCGAGCAGGTTGGCCAGCGCCGCGGCCAGCAGGTCGGCGTCGGCGTGCAGCGGCTGGGCGGCCCGCAGATCGACCTGCAGGCGGTCGAGCGAAAACTGACGCAGCAGCTCGTGCAGGTCGATCGCGCCGCGCTGCGGCTGGCCGTCGCTGCGAAACAGCGTCAGCAGCGCGGCCACCACCCGCTGCAGCCGGGTCGCGCCCTCGCGCACGCGCTGCAGGCGCGGCTGCAGCGACGGCGGGCTCTCGCGCAGGCACACCGCCAGTTGCGCGTCGATCCCGGCCAGCGGGGTACGCAGGGCATGCGCAGCCTGGGCCGCGAATGCGCGCTCCTGTGCCAGCCGCTGCGCCAGCCGCTGGCCGAGCTGGTCGACCGCGCGGTGCACCGCCACCAGTTCGGCGCGCTCGGCCGTGCCCAGCGTGGCACCGGCGGCCAGCGGATCGTGCGCAGCCAGCCAGTCGGACAACCGATGCACCGGCGCCCACTCGTGGCGCACCAGCGCGCTGAGCCAGAAGTACGCCAGGATGCCCACCGCCAGCGCCGCCAGCACCGAGCTGAGCGCGACCTCGACCTCGGCTTCGGCGCGCTCGGCGCGCGCCTGCGCCACGTACAGCATGCGCCCGCCGTCGCCGAGCGCCACGCCGTAGACACGCCACTGCGCGCTGTCGGCAAAACCAGACAGCGGTGCCCGCACGAACGGCTCGCCAGGCGCGCGCGCCGAGTGCATCACCACGCGCTGCGACGCGTCGACCACCTGCCACGCGAAGCGCTCGTCGGACTTGGTTGGCGCACTCAGCGCGATCGGCTCGCCGTTGCGCGGCAGCAGGACGCTCATCACCTCGGCCGACGCGCGCAGCGTGTCGTCGAGCAGTTCGTCGACCTCTTCGTTGGCCGCGAGCCACACCGCCAACGCGACGGCCAGCCCGCTGAGCAGCGATCCGATCCACATCGCGCACGCCAGCCGGCGCCGGATCGACGGCAGACGCGCTGCCGCGTTGCCCGCTGGCTGCGCCGGCAGCGCATCGCCGTGGCGCGGCGTGTCGGGCGCGCCGGCGGTCACGCGGCCGCCTCGCTGTCATCGAGCCGGTAGCCCAGGCCGCGCACGGTGTCGATGACGTCGCGGCCGAGTTTCCTGCGCAGGCTCGAGATATGCACCTCGAGCGCATTGCTGGAGATCTCGGCGTCGAAGCCGTGCACCAGGCGCTCCAACTCGCCCTTCAGCACGATGCGGCCGCTGCGCAGCGCCAGCGCCTCGAGCAGCGCCCATTCGCGCGCCGTCAGCTCGACGCGCCGGCCGCCGCGCAGCGCAGCGCGCGAGCGCAGGTCGATCAGCACGTCGCCCACCCGCACGCGCGCGTCGGCGGTGCCCGCGCTGCGCCGGCACACCGCGCGCAGCCTCGCGGCCAGCTCCTCGGGCGCGAATGGCTTGATCAAGTAGTCGTCGGCGCCGCCATCCAGCGACGTGACGCGATCGCTCAGGCGGTCGCGCGCGGTCAGCATCAGCGCGGGCGTCGCGTCGCCGCGGGCGCGGCGCGCGCGCAGCCATTCGAGGCCCGAGCCGTCGGGTAGCTGCCAGTCGACCAGCCAGGCATCGAACGGCTCGCCGCGCACCGCCTCGGCCTGGCCCAGGCTGCGCAGCCAGTCCACCGCGTGGCCCTCGGCGCGCAGGTAGTCGCGCAGGCCCTCGCCGAGGATGTCGTCGTCTTCGATCAGCAGCAGGCGCACGAAGACCACCCCAGGTTGCCAAAGACCACACTTTAGGCCCGAGTGCCGAGGCCGACTTCAGCGCTGCTTCAGGTTGCCGTTGCGCAATGGCAGGCGTGCGTGCCCTCTGGCCTGCGCGGACTGCGACCGCGCCCGATTCCACCTCCCGCTTCACCTTCAACGCCACGGTCGAGCAGGTGCTGCTCGTCGCCAGCGTGTTCTTCGTGTTGGCGGCCAACCGGCCGTTCTTCGCCGCCGCGCTGCGCGGCCAGCAGATCGCGAGCCCCGCGGCCTGGGGTTTGGTGGCGGCGCTGGGCGTGATGGTGGCCGGGGCCCACTTCCTGATGATGGCGCTGGTGGCCAACCGCTGGACGCTGAAGCCGGTGCTCGCGCTGCTGATCCTCGTCAGCGCGCTGGCCAGCTACTTCATGGTGCGCTACGGCGTGTACTTCGACGCCACGATGGTGCGCAACGTGCTGCGCACCGACTTCGGCGAGGCGCGCGAGCTGGTTTCGCCGGCGTTGTGGCTGCACCTGCTGCTGTACGCGGCGCTGCCGCTGGCGCTGCTGTGGCGGGTGCGCCTCGTGCGGCACCCGCTGCTGCGCTCGGCGCTGGTGCGCGCGGGCGCGATGGGGGCCGCGGCGCTGGCGGTGGTGGGGTCGGTGCTGTCGGTGTCGCAGCCGTTCGCCTCGCTGATGCGCAACCATCACGAGGTGCGCTATCTGATCACGCCGGGTGCCGCGGTGTGGTCGCTCGGGGCGGTGCTGGCCACGGATTCGCGCCAGGTGGTCAGGCCGCTGCAGCCGATCGGCCGCGACGCCGCGCCGGGGCCGCAGTGGGCCCGGCGCAGCAAGCCGATGCTGGTGGTGCTGGTGGTGGGCGAAACCGCGCGCGCCGCCAACTGGGGGCTCGACGGCTATGCGCGGCAGACCACGCCGGAGCTGGCCACGCTGCCGGTGATCAACTTCCGCGAGGTCACGGCCTGCGGCACCAGCACCGAGGTGTCGCTGCCGTGCATGTTCGCGCCGGTGGGCCGTCGCGACTACGACGAGCAACGCATCCGCGGCAGCGAGAGCCTGCTGCACGTGCTGGCGCGCGCCGGCGTGGCGGTGCGATGGCGCGACAACCAGTCGGGCTGCAAGCGCGTCTGCGAGGGCCTGCCCAACGACAACGTGCAGGATCTCGGCGTCCCGGGCCTGTGCCGCGACGGCCGCTGCCTCGACGAAGGCCTGCTGGCGGGCCTCGACCAGCGGCTGGCGCGGGCCAGCGGCACGCAGCTGCTGGTGCTGCACCAACTGGGCAACCACGGGCCGTCGTACTTTCGCCGTTACCCGAGCGAGTTCGCACGCTTCAAGCCGGAGTGCCGCAGCGACGACCTGCAGCGCTGCACGCGCGAGGAGATCGTCAACGCCTACGACAACGCGTTGCTGTACACGGACCACGTGCTGGCACGACTGATCCGGCAGCTGGCGGCGCAGGCCGATCGCGTCGACACCGCGATGCTGTACGTGTCCGACCACGGCGAGTCGCTCGGCGAGAGCCGGCTGTACCTGCACGGCATTCCGTACCCGATCGCCCCGGCCGTGCAGACCCATGTGCCGATGGTGTTCTGGGCTTCGCCCGGATTCGCCGCCACGACGGGGCTCGACCTGCAGTGCCTGCGCCAGCGGGCGCAAGCGAGCGCGAGCCACGACGACCTGTTCCACACCCTGCTCGGGCTGCTCGACGTGCGGACCTCGCTGTACGAACCGCAGTGGGATCTCGCCGCCGGCTGCCGGGCCGACTCCGTGGCCGCCGCTAGATGAACACCGAATCCTCGGCCGCCGCCGCGCACGCCACGCCGCGATGGCCCGACCAGCGCCGCGCACCGCGCTGGCCGCAGCCGCTGCGGCTGGATCTGGCCGTCGCGCTGCTGTCCCTGCTGGCCCTGGTGGCCTGGGAGGTCGGAGGGCTCGATCTCGCGGTGTCGCGCCACTACGGCACGATCCACGGCTTCCTGTGGCGCGACGCCTGGCTGACGCGCGCGCTGCTGCACGATGGCGGCCGCGCGCTGGGCTGGTGCGTGCTGGCCGTCATGGTCGGCACCGCGCTGTGGCGAACCGAAGACCCAGCCCGCCGACGGCAACACGGCTATTGGATCGGCATCACGCTGTTGTGCGTGGCGCTGATCCCTACCATCAAGCGCTTCAGCGCCAGCAGTTGCCCATGGGATCTTGCCGAGTTCGGCGGCATCGCCGCCTACGTGCCGCACTGGCGGCTGGGCGTACGCGACGGCGGACCGGGCCATTGCTTCCCGTCGGGTCACGCGGTCGCGGCGTTCGCCTTCCTGACGCTGTACTTCGATTGGCGCGCGCTGCGCCCGCGGCTGGCGCGTGGGTGTCTGGCGGCAGTCTGCATCGCCGGAGTGCTGTACGGCTGGGCGCAGCTCGCGCGCGGCGCGCACTACGTCAGCCACACGCTGTGGTCGGCCTGGCTGTGCTGGGTGGTGTGCGCCGCAGCGGCCTGGTGGCGCACGCGGGGCGCGGGCGCATCGGAACTGGGTCGGCCAGGGTCCGTCGGCGTTCAGCGGGACTCCGTGGTCTCCCCGAGGTAGGCCTTCTGCACTTCGGGGTCGCTTTCCAGCTCCTCGGCGGTCCCCTCGCGAACGATCTGGCCGGTCTCCATCACGTAGCCGCGGTCGGCGACGGACAACGCGGCGTGGATGTCTTGCTCGACCAACAGCACGGTCACGCCCTGGGCGCGGATCTGCGTCATGGTCTCGAGCAGCAGGTCGACGATCACGGGGGCGAGCCCCAGGCTCATCTCGTCGACCATCATCAAGCGCGGTGCGGCCATCAGCGCGCGCGCCATCGCGCACATCTGCTGCTCGCCGCCCGACATGCTTCCCGCGAGTTGGCGGCGGCGGTCGGCGAGGGTCGGAAAGATCGCGTAGACGCGATCGAGATCGGCGTTGATCGCGGGGCCGTCCCGGCGCCGGTAGGCGCCCATCTGCAGGTTCTCCTCGACGCTCATGTGATCGAACAGTTGCCGCCCCTCCGGAACCTGGACCAGGCCCAGCGCGAACACCTCGTCGGCGGTGGCGCCTTCGAGCGATCGGCCATCGAAGCGCATCTCGCCGCGCGACGGGATGAGCCGCGAGATCGCGCGCAGCAAAGTGGTCTTGCCGGCGCCGTTGCTGCCGACCATGGCCACGATCTCGGCCGGCCGGATGTCGATGCTCACGTCGCGCAGCACCGGCATTTCGCCGTATCCCGCATTGAGCCGACTGATGCCGAGCAACGGTTCGCTCATCGTCGCTTGCGCCCCAGATAGGCTTCGACCACCCGCGGGTCGCGCAGCACCTCGTCGGTGGCCCCCTCGACGATCTTCTCGCCGTGGTGGAGCACGAACACGCGGTCCGACAGGCTCGTGATCGCCTTCATCACGTGCTCGATCACCAGGATGCTGATCCCCTGGTCGCGCACCTTCTTGATGTCCTCGATCACCTCTTCGATCTCGACGTGGTTGAGACCGGCCATGACCTCGTCGAGCAGCAGGACCCGCGGCTTCATGGCGAGCGCGCGCGCCAGCTCGAGCCGCTTGCGGTCGGGCCCGCCCAGGGCATCGGCGCGCTGCGCGGCGCGCTTGCCGAGACCGACGAACTCCAGGCATTCGCGCGCCCGTTCGCGCGCCCGCCCGATGTCGCGCTCGCCGCCGTTGGCACCGAACAGCGCCCCGATCGACGCGTTCTCCAGCACGCTCATGCCGGGGAACGGCTTCATCACCTGGAAGGTGCGGCCGATCCCCAGGTGCGCGCGCCGATACGCCGGCATCCCGCGCACCGATCGGCCCTCGAACACCAGGTCGCCGGCGCTCGGCTCGAGCGTGCCGTTCACCATGTTGACGAGCGTGGTCTTGCCGGCGCCGTTCGGGCCGATCAAGCCGAGGATCTCGCCGCGCTCGAGCCGGAAGCTCACGTCGTTCACTGCCACCAGGCCGTGAAACCGCTTGGTGAGGCCGCTCGCTTCGAGGATGTTCGCCATCTACAGCCGATGGGTCTTGACGTTGTCGATGAAGTAGCGCCAGCCCATCGGCCTGATGCGCCGAACGAGATCGGTGATGCCGCGCGGCATGAACACCACCGCCACGACGATGACGATGCCGAAGAACATGCTGGCGATGCTCGTGAGCCTGGTCGCGAGCACCTCGGCGACGGCCGACAGGATGAACGCCCCCACCACCGGACCGAGCACGCTGCCCGGCCCGCCGAACACCGCCATGATGATCATCTTGACGTTGAGGGTGATGTCGAACACGCCGACCGGGTCGATGAAGGTGATGTAGTAGGCGTAGATGCCGCCGGCCAGCGCGGTGAACGCCGCCGAGAGCATGAACGCGAGCACCTTGTAGAGCGTGGTGTTGACCCCCATCACCGCGGCGCCTTCCTCGTTCTCGCGAATGGCGATCAGGCCGAGCCCGAAGCGGCTGCGCGACAGCCAGAAGACAGTCAGCGTGGCAAGCACGAGCAGCGCCAGCGCCAGCTCGTAGAACAGCACCTCGCTTTGCAGCAACGGCAGCACCAGCCCGATGTTGCCGCCCGCGATCCCGAGGTTGGAGACGATCGCGGTCATCACCAGCGCGAGCCCGAGGGTGCAGATCGCGAAATAGTGGCCCTTCAGCCGCAGCACCGCGAGCCCGAGCAGCCCGGCGAACGCCACCCCGAGGGCAAGGCCGAGCAACAGCCCGACCCAGAACGGCAGCCCGTACTGCACCATCGCGATCGCGACGCCGTACGCGCCGAGCCCATAGAACACCGAGTTGCCGAACGATGGGTAGCCGGTGAAGCCGCCGATGATGTTCCAGCCTTGCGCCACGGTGGCCAGCAGGAGAACGCTGATGCCGAACCCCACCAGCACGGTGTTGCCGATCCACGGCAGCGCGGCCAGCACCGCCACGACGATCGCCAGCACGATCGCGCCGGCGACACGCTTGGCGCGGCCGCCCGAGTCGTGTCCGGGCGGCTGGGGTGATGCAGCGGCACCGCCGGTCATGCCGTTCTGCCCAGCAGGCCGCTCGGCCGCACGATCAGCACCAGCACGAGGATGCCGAAGCTCGC